>DAOULD010000054.1:0-59285 GCA_034420635.1 Anaerolineae bacterium
TTTGCCGTTCAAAAGCAAAATTAACCACAAAGACACGAAGAACACGAAGTTTTTTCTTGAAATCTCTGTGCGCTCTGTGCCTCTGTGGTGAATCCGTACCTAGAACCCGTCAAAGGACGATGCGCTTTTGTAGTTCCTAGAGCATCCTGCCAAAATATTGAAATACACCCCATATAATGGCGCTTCGACAAGAAATCAGTAGAGTGCCCAGTTCTTATTTTGGGAAGCAGTGGAGGATTATCTTGCTATTGCCTGGCCGACGGGGAAGTCACCGGGCTGCGAACTGCTTAACGCGTCTTCTCGCGCATGAGCTTGCTGTACATGCCGATCCAGTCACTTGGATCGCGCGTAAGTCTGTTGATCTTGATATCGGAAAAATGCGGGAAGAGCTTGACCATGGCTTCCGGGATCTGTTCCCAGTTGTCGCTTCTGACCAGTTTTTCCAAGGAAATCGATGAAAGTGAACACCACCACCATTTTTGCTGGAAGTCATCGGCTTTTTTCCAATAGCCGCGTTTCTCCCAGGCGACAGCCGATTCCTCAACCGTAGCCTCAATAGCTCGCAAACTGAAAATGACTGCGGCTACCATATCCTTGGAACTGTCATCGATCCTTGTCTTTTGCCCAAGATGCCGCAAAATCTCGGCGATGGTTCTCATGTGCGCGTTGCGACGTTTGCCAGGACTGTTTGTATTGATCACCCGCGCCATGGACTATTCCCCGGCTGCCGGGTGATGGGGGCGGATGCCGCGGTAGATGCGTACGCCGCCTATGGTCTTGAGAATCGTGGCGGCGTCCCGGCCGGTGATTTCCGCTAGCTCGAGCGGATTCAGAGGTTGGTTGCCATTGACGAGCAGGGCGCGAAATACGCTATCAATGAGGCCAATGTGCTCGCTAATGAAATCCTCCCTTTGCGATGACTCCCTGATCGCCAAGCCCAATGTATCCAACTGGAAAACTTCTCCGGTTTGCGGGTCGACGTAGTCAAAGGACTCGTGCAAGTCTTGCTGCTCAAGCTGTGCTTGCTGCTCGCGCGTCAGGTGCGTAAGCAGATAAACATGTAAATCGTCTCGACTTGACTCCCACCAATCATAGTCGATACGAAACTTGGTCTTTATGCTGGGCTTGATCAGATAGTTGAGAGACATCTGGATGGCTTTCGGATCACTCGCTGAGTTTCCAGTAGTTGCCGCCGACATACTCAAATTCGGGATTAGCGACGAGTGTGGCGCAAATGGGACCCGGCGGACAGCGGCGCAGAATGTTTATCGTGCTGTAAAGCACCTTGGCGTGTACCGACTTTTGCGGGTTCTGTTTGCTTAATTCGGAAATCAGACTGCGCAACAGCTTCGCAAGCGGCACCTGCTTGTTTTGCACATCCTTGCCCAGGCGATCGACTTCGGAAAGCACGTTGACGCCAACAATAATCATGTCATCGTAATCAGCGCCGATAGCGCGCTTTGCCGTGCCGAAATGAAGTTGGTCCTTCTCTGTGCTTTCGACCACGGGAATCCATTCGGTGCGCGGACGATAATTGTCAAACTCAATTTCGAATCGACTGGGGTCTTTGGTCCGGTTTAGATAAACGTAGGCGCCGACGGGAAGATGGTGCTTTTGATAAAGCGCGGCCAAGCCATAAACATATTTGAACCTATGGACAACCCAGCAGGGGCATTCCTCTTTATCCAGGGTGTCAACGATCGTGATCGCGATGCGCGGTGTCTTTGCATCCGGGAAGACATGCTTGGTTTCCGAATTGATGGGCAATGTGCCTACGCGTCGATGCGGATATGTCAAGGTGATGCTGACTTCATCGTCGGGTGGTGCGGATTTCAAGGGCGAATGCTCGTCGTCCAAATCATATTCCAGTTGCAGCATTTCGTTCTTGAGCAGACTCCGATCATACTCGACCGGCAGGTACTGCAGAATCTTGGGCACCTGCCGCACCATCCGGGGCAACAGCCGGGTCAAATGCCAAAGTATGACGCCGGCGGGTCCCACTTCGTCAAATCGGTCATCCTGGTTCATGGCGTAATTTAAGGAAAAGACTTGCAGCGCTTTGGGTGAATCTCCAAGTCCGCCAATCTGGTCCAGGATTTCATCGGGCTCCAGTGGACCTCCCCCGTGCATGTCCAAGACTGCTTCCGACAAGTGCATGTGCCCGATGTCAACCTCTTGCATCAGTTCGCGCACAAACCAGGTTCCCGCGATCCGCACAAGATCGGGGTTCTTTTCCAGAGCGTCATTCACTTGTTGGATTATCGTCGCTTCCGGGGCGTTAACAATGTCTTCTACAGTGAATTCGCTCTGTGAATTACCGGGGTGATGGTTGTTGTCGGGCTCGTTGAGGGGGTGTTCGCCGCTATACTCCGTGGCGAATTCACGCGGTGGCGCATCCGGCAAGGAAGCCGCGTCGTCAAATGCAACTGACGCAACTTTGAACGGACCCACATTGTTGTTCTTGCCCTCTCGCAATCCGACAACGGTGGCGGTACGGTAGTTCATTTGCGAGAAGGTTAAACGATCTCCCACTGCGAAGCTTTCGCAAGGCTGGTACACCTTGGTGCCTTGATATTGTTGCTCAAGCTGTCGTTTGATGTTTTCTTCGCGCTGTCTGATTATCGCAATGGCAAGCTCTACGCTGGACAGGGGCATCTCTTTTTCCAGCAGGAGGTTGGTGATGCTATCTATGTCTTCAGCACCGATTGAGAAGCTGTACGCCCAATGTTGTGCCGGTAACAAGGTCATCGGCCTCCTAATCTTTTTGCTGCCAGTCCAATATCAAGCATAGAAACTGCCGGGGAGTTGCTGATAATCTCGATAACGCTGCAATCCTACTGTAAGCGGTCGCTTGTCGTCAAGCGCAACTTGCACCAATCTTGGCTCTTGACAAGGAATTACGGGAGAATCAACCAGGTTGACTTTGTCCTGACGCGCCCAAGTTTTGCTCGGAGGATCATTCCGGCAAGGGATCCGATGTGAACGACGGGGTAATCGCATTAAAAACAATTGCCTTTCCATCCCCACCCTGAATCTTTCCCCGCAGGTCAGTATCGGCGGTCAGTGTCGGCGGTCAGTGTCTACGCGACCTACGCGACCCTGCGCGGCGCCCCCCAAAATTGCTTTTCGGCAATCTCGAAAACTCGCGAACATCTGTTCTTACTTTCTGCTCAAAATGATGATATGCTCCCCCTATGGATCAATTATCGCAAGCTCTCAATCTCGGTCCCCGGACCATGCCCTCCGCCTGTTCCCACCTTCACAGCCGGACTCTAAAAAGTATCTCCCGAAAAAACAGACTATATCTATACGGTGTCGATACACTTGCCGGATTTAGGGAGACAGCTAGGGGCGGTTCAGAGGTATGTCAGGGGCAGAAGCCGACTTTATGGCGGCGGTCGCGCCGGCAAACTAAATTCATACCGTCAGCCGCCCGCCTTTTGTCCGTTTCGTCCGCAAAACCGCGTCTATTGTCCGAAAAATATATTTCATTGTCCGAAACGGACAAAGTCGAACAAAAAACCAAACCGAAAACAAATTCTCGCCGGGAGTGGCTTCATTCTGACTACATGATAACTTCGCTAGCAAACAAAAAACTTCGTGTCGGCGGCTTAGTGGGTGACGACGCGACCGACGGTCAGTGTCGGCGGTCTGTGTCTACGCGACCTGCGCGCCCTGCGCGACCCTCGCTGTACCCGGGGCTAAGAAGTAATTTGATGCGATTGCCCTGATGTGAACGAGGCGACTGTTGACCTAAAAATCTTGCTCGACTATACTTACCCTTTGTGGATTAAAAAGCAGCAAATGCAAAGGCAAGTGTGATGTCAACCAAACGAACATGGCAGCCAAAAGTGCGACGCCGTAAACGCGTGCATGGATTCCGCAAGCGAATGAGCACCGGCAACGGTCGTCGTGTCCTCAAGGCGAGGCGGCGGCGCGGACGTCATCAGCTTGCCGTCACACCCAACCATGTCAAGAAAGTCAACTGGAATGCAAGTTAAGTGATGAGAGCTGCCCTAAGGCTGCGGCAGTCCAGCGATTTTGCTCGTGTGAGGCAAGAAGGCAAAGTTTATCGTCATCCTGTAATGCTGCTCAGCTTGCGCGACAACGACTTGCCCTGCAATCGCTATGGCTTCGTCGTTGGCAAACGCGCAGGCGCCGCCGTATCTCGCAACCGCTGCAAACGCCGCCTTCGCGCTTTGATTGACGACATTCACGATTGTTTGGGGCAGGGCTACGATATCGTAATCGTTGCCAAACCCGCGATACTTCAGCAACCGTATAGCGAATTGCGGCGTATAGTGAATGTCTTATTTCAACGCGCGCGCCTGCTGAAGGGAGGTTGAAGTGTTCAAGTGGCTCTTGCTGCGAGCGATCCGTGTCTACAAGCGAATTTTGTCGCCTTTGCTGCCATCCGCTTGTCGATTCACGCCAACATGTTCCTCGTATGCTTACGAGGCAATCGAAGTCTATGGACCTGCGCGAGGCATGTGGATGGGATTGCGGCGGATATTGAGATGCCATCCGCTTAATCCAGGTGGGTATGATCCCGTTCCCCCCAAAGGAGTGATGTTTGAACTTGACGACACATAGGCGAATTCGCTTAGGCATAATCATGCTGCTTGCCGCGCTGGCCGCGACGTCTTGTGTCGGAACGCGCATGGGCGTCAGTTGGCCATCGGTCGGGCTGATTGAACTCAATGGCCAGGAACACATTTCACTTTCGTACAACGACCAGGTTGCGATTTTGAGCCCGGTGAATGGCGTGCCGGCCAGATTGATCAATCCCGATAGCGGCAATCCAATACGCGATAGCGACAACAATCCGCGCAACTGGGTGCTTTCGGGCGCGCAATATGAAAACGCGCAGTTTTACGCTCTGCCTGTTCGCCTGGACGCGGAAACGCTTTTGGTCGCCGACCATAACAAAAGGCTGCTGAAGGTCGATAGCGTCGTGGCGGAAGTCCAGCGCACCATACCTGTTGCAGATCAGATCGTAGCCAGCATACTCGAGGTCGGGGACGTAATCTATGTTCCCTATCAGAATGGCGGTCTGAGAGCGACTTCAAAGATCGACTTCAGCGAATTGTGGACTTTCCCCACGAGCGGGGGCATTTGGGCGCGGCCGCTATTGGTGGACGACATGATCCTTGTACCCTCGATGAATCATCAGTTGTTCGCGATTGATCGGGCAAGCGGCGCTCAGTTGTGGTCGGTCGACCTGGGCGGAAGTGTTGCCTCTACGCCGTTACTGGCAAATGGCCGCCTTTATGTCGGCAGCTTCAACAAGTCCTTTTTCGAGATATCGCTTGACGGCCAGATCCTGAATAAATATGACACGCAGAATTGGGTCTGGGGCACCCCGGCAATTGACGAGATCGGCATCATGTACGTCGCGGATCTCAGCGGGTACGTGCATGCGCTTGATACGCGCAACGCCTTGACCGAACGCTGGTCCGTGCAGGTGGCGGAAAGAGGCATTCAGGCGGGTCCGTTGTTTTACGATCAGCGCGTGATCGTTTCTTCGCGTGATGGCAAGGTCTATTGGCTGGATAGCCGTGACGGCGAATTGATAAACGCGCGCGAAATCGAAGGCGCGCCCGAGTTGCTTGGCAATTTGCTATTATTGGAGCCAAGCGCGACCATGAATATCGATGAACCCTTGATCATTGTAAGTTCAGTCGATCCTGGCAAGCTCTTAATTGCGTTTGGAGTCGATGGGCGCCAAACCTGGGTATACCCTCGTTAGCCTTTCGACAGGAGCACTGTGGCATGTGGGATATCATCCTAAACCCCTTCGTGACAATCCTGACCTGGTTGTACGCGCTGCTTAATCAGGATATTGTTCTTGCGATTGTCGTCTTGACAGTGATTATTCGTTTCTTGACTTATCCTTTGCTGGCGAAACAGCAAGAGTCTTCGCGCAAGATGCAACAGATTCAGCCACAGTTGAAGAAGCTGCAGGAGAAATACAAAAACGACAAGGAAAAACTCTCCCAGGCTCAAATGAAGTTATATCGGGAGAACAAAGTTAATCCGGTAGGCGGCTGTTTCCCGCTGGTAATCCAGTTCCCGATATTGATCGGTTTGTATCAGGCGATATTCTTTGCCCTGGCGGCGACGCCTTTCCAGTTGATTGATCTATCCGAACGCTTGCTCATCCCAGGGTTGGATGCCTTGATTCCGCTGCAAAGAATGTGGAGCCCAATCCCGGGGCTGATGCACATTTTGCCCGAAATGGATCTGACGCTGCCGCCAACTGCGAACCCGTCTTACGCGCTGGTGTTGCCGCTTCTGGTGCTGGTTACGACATGGGCGCAGTCTAAATTGACAATGGCTACGACCAAGGGAAAGAGCGATAAGAAAGATGACGACGATGATGACGATAGCGGCAGCGGCGTTGGAGGCCAAGCGCAAGCCATGACCAAGAGCATGACAACGATCATGCCCATCATGTTTGGCGCCTTTTCACTGTCCTTTTCGGTAGGGCTGTCTATCTATTTCGTCACTTCCAATTTGATTGGCATTGTTCAATACAGTCCGCAAGGGCGGCAATTGCTGGATAAGGTATTCAGGAAAAAGCAGACTGACGATGTGATTGTCGATGTTGAACTGGATGATGACCCGCCGGCAAAGAAACCGCGCCGGTCAAGAAAAAAGAAGCCTCGCAAGAAGTAAGCTGTTGCATTGGGCGCATCGACGACAGAGGATGACAACATGGAAATGATAGAAGTGACCGGTAACTCGGTCGAATCAGCGATCAGCAAGGGACTGGCCGAATTGAACGCGGCGCCCGCGGACGTGATGATTGAAGTCCTGGAAGAACCGAATACGGGACTTTTCGGTTTTGGCGCCAGGGAAGCGCGCGTCCGTATGGTGCTGATTGGAAGACGGAAGACGGAAGAGCCGGAAGGCGCCAGGGTAGACGAAAGTCCCGGCGACGATTTCCCCTCTGAGGCTACTTTGAAAACTGTATCCGAGGAAGAACTCGGCGAAGACGCCATCGTCGGTAAACAGGTCCTCGAAGAATTGCTCGATAAAATGCGGATTAGCGGGCGCGTCAGCGTACACCTTACGGATGACGATGCGGACGGTGAAGACCCCCACTGGATGTTGAACGTGACAGGCGAAGGCATCAACCGCTTGATTGGCAGGCGCGGAGAAACCTTGTCGTCCTTGCAATATATCGTTCGGCTGATCTGCAGCCGTCGCTTGCAGCGGCGCGCGAACATTATCGTGGACGCCGCCGGGTATAAAGCCGGCCGTTCAAAGCGCCTGCGCGGTCTGGCTAATCGAATGGCAAAGCAGGCGGTACAGCAGGGCCGCACCATTACACTCGAGCCCATGCACCCGAACGAACGCCGCATAATCCATTTGACGCTGCGGGGTCGTCAAGATGTGACTACGCGCAGCATCGGAGAGGGACGTACCCGCAAAGTTACTATCGTTCCCAAATAATCGAATGCGGCAATCAATTCCGGCATCATGTGGAGACGCAGTTACTGCGTCTTTATTTTCTGCGATAACCTGAAATCGAATGACCGCGACACCTGAAATTGATGTCTTGGTAGTTGGCCACATGACGGCTGACCTTGTGCCTGGCGGCAAGATGCTCGGCGGCACGGTTTCTTATGCCGCGCCGACATACGCGGCTTTTGGGCGCCGCGTCGGCGTTTTGACCAGCGCCGCCTATGACGAGTCCTTGCTCAGTCATCTTCTGCGCTTTGGCAAAGTAGTTTCGCTGCCAGCATCCTCTTCGTTGACCTACGAAAACGTCTACAGCGACCGTGGGCGCCAGCAGTATGTCCGCGCAACGGCATGTGATATTGGCTTCGGCGACGTGCCCAATGCCTGGGTTAATGCTCCCTATGTGCACTTGGGTCCCCTGGCGGCCGAGCTTGACCCGCTGGAGATGGCGCGCAACTTTCCCAATGCCACAGTGATGTTGACCTTGCAGGGTTTGATGAGGCAATGGGGCGAAGATGGTTTGGTTCGCTTCCGACCCTGGTTTGACGCCGACGTGTTAAGATTGATTGACATCGTCGTCTATAGTCAGGAAGATATACAGCAATATCCCCAGTTGACAGAGAAAATGCGCGACGCAAGCGAGCACCTGATCGTTACGAACGGTCGAAACGGGGGCACATACTACAATTCGGGACAGGCGATTCGATACGCGAGTTCCGACGTCATTCCGCTGGACTTAACCGGTGCCGGGGACGTCTTCGCTGCGTCGCTACTCGGCGCACTGCCCTTGGTCGAGAACGACGTTCGAAAGGCAGTCAGCATTGCCGGGCGCCTGGCCGCGTATTCTGTAACGCGCAGCGGCGTTGACAGCGCGCCCACTGCAGACGAAATCGCCCGTGAAGTCAAGCGCTTTCAAGGAAGGTGAGCTTTGATTGACATGATTCTCTTCAACGGAAACATTATCACACTCGACGCGCGACAGCCGATAGTCACTGCGCTGGCGATAGCTTATGGGCGCATAGCGGCGCTCGGCGCTGACAGGGAGGTTCGTCGCTTGGCGGAGCCTGGCACGGTCGAAATCAATCTGGATGGGAAAACGGTTCTTCCTGGCTTGTCGGACGCTCATCTTCACTGGGAGTGGCAATCGCGCGCCCTGCGCTCTGTCGATGTATTTGAAGTGCCCAGCAAAGAGATCGCATTGGAGCGTGTAGGCGATCGCGCGGCTGCAACCCCGGCTGGCGAATGGATTACCGGGCAGGGTTGGGCTCAAGATATCTGGGCGGATCGCGCCTTCCCGACAAGATTCGACCTGGATGCCGTCGCTCCAGAAAATCCGGTGGTCTTGTTCGCAAAGAGCGGACACGCGGACTGGGTCAATTCCAAAGCGCTTGAAGTCGCCGGCATCACGACGTCAACGGCGGATCCCGAGGGTGGCCAGATTATGCGCGATGGCGCCGGCGAAGCTACTGGAATTCTCCTCGAAACGGCGGGCGACCTGGTAAAGGCGGCGGTACCCGATCCGACAAGCGCGCAATTGGCGGATATGATGGCGGAGGCGCAGAAAGAAGCGCTCGCGAATGGCATCACAATGATCCATGATTTTGACGACCCGTCCTGTCTGGTTTCGCTGCAACTACTGCGCGAGCAGGGTCGGCTGGGCTTGCGCGCGCTCAAGCATATCAATCTGAACTGGTTGGACGCGGCGATAGAATCGGGAATCCGCAGCGGCTTCGGAGACGACTGGATCAGGTTCGGCGCGCTGAAACTCTTTGCGGACGGCGCGTTGGGACCGAAGACCGCGCTAATGTTTGAGCCCTACATTGGCGAACCGGAAAACTACGGCATGGCTTTGGTGGATAAGGAAGAGATGGTCGAACATGTCAGCCGCGCCAGCGAACTCGGCCTGTCGTCGACGATTCATGCTATAGGCGACAAGGCGGTTCACGACGTGCTGGATGTTTACGAGAGCGTCCGCCGCCAAGAAAAAGCGCGAGGCGAACCGCGAACGAGTCGTCGACACCGAATCGAGCACGTTCAGATTATTCACCCGCAGGACGCGGGACGCCTGGCTGAACTGGATATTATCGCCTCGATGCAGCCGATTCATGCGACTTCGGACATGGCAACCGCGGATCGATACTGGGGCGATCGCACGGCCTACGCCTACAATCCGCGCATACAGTTGGATTATGGCGCGCGGATCGCGTTCGGTTCGGACGCGCCGGTGGAGCCCTTTAATCCCTGGCTGGGTATCCACGCAGCCGTTACCCGTCAGCGCAATGGCTTACCGTTAGAAGGATGGCGCCCGGAAGCGCGACTTGGCTTGCACGAGGCTTTGCTCGGTTTCACACAAGGACCAGCCTACGCCGCCGGCATGGAAGACAGACTTGGCACGCTGTCGCTCGGCTATCTTGCAGACATGCTCGTTATAGATTGCGACCCCTACCAACTGCCGCCAGAAGAATTGGCGACGGTCAAGGTACTGGGCACACTTGTTGACGGGAAATGGCGCCACCGAGTTTTCGATTGATTTCGACCTCCTGCGCCGGCCAATCAGGACAGCGCTGCCGAACTGAAGATAACGCGAAATGGCCTGCAGTATATCACCACGCTCCGATACTGGCTCAAATCGACTTCCGTTGGAATCTCGTAGTTTTGGTTGCCGACGTTGCCTTTGAGCGAGCCAAGGTGTACTTCATTGTTGCCCAGACTGGCAAAGGTGCTGGTCGGTATCTCGGTTGACAGATAGACATGCAGATCCGGCCCATTCTTGGAGCGAAAGTCCTCAAATCGCAAGACGCGGTCGCCGCCGGGCAATTCGTAGATCGTGGCTGTACCCACAGCGCCGTGGATGGGATCGATGTCGATGAACGAGCCCGATGAATGTACGAGTGGCTCGGCTGGCATATCGGGCGGCATCGCTTGCTGCTCTTGCGGCACGACAACATCAGCCCCGGTCTGGGCGATGGCGACTTCTTTCGCCATATCCTCGTTTTCCTTCGCCATGGCCACGAGCGCGTCCTTTTCCTCTTCGGGCATGTTGCGCACGGCATCGCGCTGTTCGGTGGTCAATCCGGGGAAAGCCTCGTCTACTTCGTTTGTTACGAAGTAGAGCCAGGGTTGGGTAATGGCCAGACCCGCGACAACAACGATGATGACGGCTATGCCGATGATGGCCCGATTCTGTCTCATGTAGATTCTCCCTTAGCTTACGCGAAAACAATCGTGACTATGGTATCACCTTGATACAGATGACTATCGGTCTATAATTCTCATAATAACCGATACAAAGTAAATATCACATTAGCAGAACAAAGGAGCAACGGAAATGGTACGCAAAGGTTTAATGGTGGGCGATAACGAACATCATGTTCAAAACGAGATGCTTCAAATCGGAACAAGCGCGCCGGACTTTAGTCTGATTTCCAACGACCTGAGCACGAAGTCTCTCGCCGACTATGGCGATCAGGTCAAGATTATAAGTGTGATTCCATCAATCGACACCGGCGTTTGTTCCGTCCAGACCCGGCGTTTCAACGAAGAAGCGGCGGCTTTGAACAACACAGTTGTCTTGACCGTGAGCGCGGATATGCCCTTCGCGCTGGGCCGCTTCTGCAGCGCGGAAGGCATCGAAAACACCGAGACGCTATCGACGCAGCGGGACATGAAGTTCGCCGATGACTACGGCGTCCACGATACGGAATGGCGGATTTGCCAGCGCGCGGTATTCGTGATCGATCAAAGCAACGTCTTGAAGCACGCGGAATACGTGGGCGTCATTGGCGACGAAGTTGATTACGACGCAGCCCTGGCGAAGGCGCGTGAGTTGGCTTCTGGCTAGGTCGGCAGAGAACATTGGGAAAACCATGAGCGATACAAGACGTCGAAAATTGGCGCGCTTGCTGGTTGAATACTCAACCCAGGTGCGGCCGGGAGATTGGGTAGGGATACTCGGCAACTTTGGATCCTTGCCGATTTTGCGCGATATCTATGAAGCGGTAATCGACGCCGGCGGCTTCCCCAGCCTCTTTGTCGAGGACGATCAGATGCAGCGCTATTTGTTGCGCAATGCCAACGACGATCAAATGCGGTGGATAGATCCGCGCATGCGCTTGTACGTTGATCAAGCGGATGTCTACATCCGAGCGCTGGCGGAAGAAAATACGCGAGCGATGACGGACATTGACGCGAAGCGATTGCAGATGCAGCGCGCTGCCCAAAGCGAGATACTTCAGACAAGATTGCAGCGATCCGCCAAGGGAGAATTCCGTTGGGTGGGAACGCTCTTTCCGACCCAGGCATCGGCTCAGGAAGCCAATATGAGCTTCGAAGAATATGAAGACTTCGTCTATCGAGCCTGCTTCTGCGATCATAGCGACCCAGCGGCAGAGTGGCGCAAGCTAAGCGCAATGCAGCAGCACAAGGTCGACTACTTGGCCGGCAAGAAGCGTATTCAGTTGCATGGCTCCAATATCGAACTTGAATTGAGTATTGAAGGCCGTCGCTTTATCAACAGCGACGGCAAGCGCAATATGCCCAGCGGCGAGATTTTCACCGGTCCGGTTGAAAACAGTGTCAACGGTTGGGTGCGCTTTACCTATCCGGCGATTGTCAGTGGTCGAGCGGTTAGCGGCATTGAGTTGACCTTCGATGAGGGCAAGGTGACCCGAGCGTCAGCCGAGATGAACGAAGATCTGCTCCAGGCTCAGTTAAACACCGACGACGGCGCGCGCTACCTGGGTGAATTCGCAATCGGCACAAATTTCGGAATCGACCGTTTTACCGGCAGCGTCCTCTATGACGAGAAGATTGGTGGTACTGTTCATATGGCGATCGGCATGGGCTACCCGGAGACGGGTAGCCGCAATACCAGCGCCGTCCATTGGGACATGATTTGCGACATGCGGACGGATAGCTCAATCATCGTCGATGACGAACTCTTCTACGAGAACGGCGCCTTCACGATTTAGTCCCCGAATAACCAGTCGAGACCGGGATCAGATCGGCGTCAGCGACTCTGTCGTCGCTGACGCCTGTTCCCTTTGATCGATTTCACATGCCGTTTCCGCGTCTTGCATGCGACAGGATTTGCGCCTGTCCGCCGCCGATTTATGCTGGTCTTGGCTTGCGAGTTTCGCGAGATTCGCCCATTATCGATAGCTATACATTGGACCGTTGAAAACAAAATCATCAACTGCTAGGGGAGCGCTGCATGTCCAGTATCGTATCGATGCCAAAACCTGCCCAGCCGGGCAATCCGGTGGTCGCGATAGCCAATACCAAGTCGGCATACAGCAACGTCCGGCGCGGTCCCGGCATTAACTATCAAGATGTTGGAGATTTGATGGATAATGCGCTGGTCGTCTATTATCCGGATACGAAAACGCCGGGAAATTGGGTCTGGGTGGAGAAGGCGGGTTTGCGCGGATGGGTCTATGCCGGCTATATCGAGTTCATTCCCGCTATTGGCGCGAGGCCCTCTCCACATCCACCGACGCCATACGACGGCAAAGTCGCGCTTTGGCACTGGAAGGGAACAGCCATCCCCGAAGATTCAATCGAACAACTGCTCAGCAATATCAAGTCTCGCAGTCCAAACGTGAACCAGATTTGGGTCAAGATCACCGAGGGCAGCGACTGGATGGGTGAGTTCGATAGCAGCGACCTTGCCATATCAGGCGCCAGCGCCATCGATACATGGGTAAGCGCCTGTCAAAGCGCTGGACTCGAGTTTCATGCCTGGTGCGTACCACATGGCTTGGACGCGGACGCGGAAAGCGCCATTCTAATCGAAGCCTGTGAGCGCCCCGGCGTCCATTCGCTGATTCTGGACATTGAGCAGCCGCCAGGCTACTGGCAGGGCGGGGAAGCGGGTGTCCGTCCTTTCATGCTCGCGCTTCGGCGCGGGCTGGGCACGAACTTTCATATTGGCATAAGCGTTGATCCGCGTCAGCACAACAAGGCTGCGATATTCCCCGACGCCTGGAATCCCTTTGTCGATAGCGTACATCCGCAGACTTATTGGACGACCTTTCGCAGGTCGGTCGAAAATACGCTGAGCGATATGTATGCCGCCTGGGGCGGGTACGGCAAACCGATAATCCCGGCTTTGCAGGGCAAGGCGCCCGTTCAGGAACAAACGGAGGCGCATACGCTTGCGACGCAACAGCACGGAGCAAAGGGATTGAGTTGGTGGCGCTACGGCGTGATTTCTCAGTGGACGGCGATCAATACGACAATTGAGCTGACTCAGTCCCCGGCCGACCCGAGCCTCGAAAACATTGAGAACTTCACGGATGAGGTCATTATTTTGCCCGCCGGTCAGGGGTTCCGCAGCGGTACCTATACGGGCCAGCCTGAATTCAATGTGCGGCAGAATACTTGGGGCTGGGACTACCTGCATACAACTACGGAACTCCGAACGAGCAAAGTCTGGGCGGAATGGCGGGACGATCTGCCACAATCCGGGCTGTACGAGATCGCCGCTTTCATTCCCAGTCGATACTCGACTACGACGCGCGCGCGTTACAAGGTGCACGGCATCGTCGGCACCGACACTGAAGTCGTCATCGACATCAACCAGCATATCAACCGCAATACCTGGGTGCCCCTGGGCATTTTTGATCTGGATCGGCGCATGCCCAATGCCGGGCGCGTCTTCTTGAATGACGTGACCGGCGAGGAGGGCAAATCGATCGCTTTTGATGCCGTGCGTTTTCGCCGAATTGTTTCTACGCCGCCGGGCTATACGCCCGCCCCGGACCCCGACAATCAGCCTTCCCCGCCACCATCCAGCCGTGGAGACAGGCCGAGCGTGGTCAACGGCGTATATGTCGCCGATGGCTACGACTCGCCCGTTGGCACCAGCCAACAACGCAATGGCGCCGATGTATGGCCCCGCGGATGGCGGGATGCCTCTCCCTTTGGCAAGCTGTATTTCATCGGCACGCCCAGTGAAGCGTATCACACCGGCGCCGACTTGAATTTCGGTCGCCCGTATGAAGACAAGGGAATGTCGATTTATTCTTGCGCTAGCGGCGTCGTCACATTTGCGGCGCGATTAAGCATTTGGGGGAATCTGATCGTAATCAAGCACGATCCATTGCACCAACCCGGCGGGGCGGTGATATACAGCCGCTATGCGCACGTACAGAATATGCGAGTGGTAGTGGGCCAGCGGGTTGCGCGCGGGGAACGAATCTGCGAGGTTGGCGACGCTTTTGGGCGCTTTGTACCCCATTTACATTTTGATCTCAGCCCAACCACAATGTTCGAGACGCGGCCCGGGAATTGGCCCAAGCTCAACTACGACATGTTGATGAGGCACTATATAGATCCCTTGCAATGGATCCGGAGGAATAGACCATAGTCGCCGCATGTTTGCGGGATTCCTTCGCGGCTGAGTTGCGGCAAGCTCAGAACAAGCCCCAGTCGCTTGCCGCGCCCTCTTCCATCATGCTGGGGTCCCACATCTCCATACCCATTTCGATAGTCGTTGGCACGCCCAGGAAATCTTGCGCGGTGCGGCGCGTTTGCTCCAACAATTGAGGCGCGTATGGGCAGAACGGCGTGGTCATGATCATGTTGACATGCGCGCTGTCCTCTTCTATGTCGACACCGCGGACAAGACCCAACTCGATGATGTTCATGCCGATTTCCGGATCAATGACGGATCGCAAGGCTTCGTAGAGTCCGGCTTCCTTTTCAACCGTTTCCTGCATAGGTTTGTTCCCCCGCACGTTGAGACTGTACGTCCTCGAAAGACTGCTCAATTCAACCAGACTTCACTAGCTGTGAACGCGTGGAAAACTAACTCTGTCGAGGATTCCTGCGCTCAACGAACCTAGCATAGTACAGCGTCCCCCAGTTGTCAATCAGGTCGGAATCTGACAATTCTGACCTGATTCTATTATTGACCTGATACCATTAGCGGACTGTCTCGTTCATCAGTCAGTAAAGTACTGATCACATGCAGCGCAGCTTCTATCGCATTGACATGCTGAAAGGGCACTGTTATACTGCGAGCAAGTTCGAGTCGGTTATAGAGTAAATTTAACCGACATTAAACCACAGTGAGAGGAGATGCGCCAGGAATGGTAGCGACGTTGGAAATACGCAACCTTCATGCGAGCGTGGACGCGGAAGATGATCTGATCTTGAACGGGGTCAACCTGACGATAAGGCAGGGCGAAGTCCACGCGCTTATGGGACCAAACGGCTCCGGCAAAAGTACGCTGGCCAACGTTTTGATGGGCAATCCCGCCTATGTTGTGCGCGAAGGGCAAATATTGCTCGATGGCGAAGATCTGTTGGAGATGGAAGCCGACGAACGCAGCCGCGCTGGCTTGTTTCTTGCGTTTCAGTACCCGGTGGCGATACCCGGTGTGACGCTGGGCAACTTCTTGCGCCATGCCATAAACGCGCGTTTGAAGGCGGAAGATCCGGAAAGCAAAGGCATCCCGATCCCGCAATTCGCGCGTATGATGCGCCAAAAGATGAGCGCCTTGCAGATTGATCAGTCCTTTGCCGGCCGCTACCTCAACGAAGGATTTAGCGGTGGAGAAAAGAAACGCGCGGAGATCTTGCAGATGGCTGTGCTTGAACCCCGGATCGCCGTGCTTGATGAGACCGATTCCGGCCTGGATATTGACGCACTGCGAATCGTCGCTGACGGGGTCAACTCGCTCACCGGTCCCGATATGGGCGCTCTGGTGATCACACATTATCAGCGCATTCTCAACCACATAAAACCGGACTTTGTTCACGTCCTGTATGGTGGTCGCATCGTGGAAAGCGGGGGACCTGCGCTTGCGCTCGAGCTGGAAGAAAAAGGCTACGAATGGGTGCGCGAAAAGCACAGCATGCTGCAAGCTGCCGAAGCGTAAACTTAGCCCAATGAGGTAAGCAACATGTCCGAAGTAATCAAAAGCGAAAAGCAACTCACTTTCGAGGAAGAGGCGCTGAAGGACGTCGGCTTAACGTACGCGGAGAAGTACGGTTTCCATGACGACGATGTTGATTATTCCTTCAAGAGCCAGAAGGGCGTCAACGAGGAGATTGTTCGTCAAATCAGCGCGATCAAGGAAGAGCCTCAGTGGATGACCGACCTGCGGGTCGAGGCCTATCATATCTTTATGGATAAGCCGACGCCGCAATGGGGCGGGGATCTCAACACCATCAACTACGACGACATCTACTATTACGTGCGCGCCACGGACAAAACCGAGCAAGATTGGGATGAAGTGCCGCAGGAGATCAAAGAGACCTTTGACCGGCTAGGGATTCCCGAAGCCGAGCAAAAGTTCTTGCATGGCGTCTCCGCCCAGTACGACAGCGAATCGGTCTACCACAAGATCCAGGAAAACCTGGAGGAACAGGGCGTCGTTTTCCTCGATATGGATTCGGGATTGCGGGAACATCCTGATGTCGTGAAGGAATATTTCACGACGGTGATCCCATCCAACGATAACAAGTTCGCCGCCTTGAATACGGCAGTATGGTCGGGCGGCAGCTTTATCTATGTGCCGCCGGGCGTTCATGTGGAAATGCCCTTGCAGGCTTACTTTCGCATCAATACCCAGAACATGGGACAATTCGAGCGCACGCTGATCATCGTTGACGAGGGCGCCTATGTGCATTACGTCGAAGGCTGTACAGCGCCAATCTATAGCTCGGACAGCTTACACAGCGCCGTAGTCGAGATCATCGTCAAGGAAGGCGGTCGCTGCCGCTATACGACGATCCAGAATTGGTCCAACAATGTTTACAATCTGGTCACCAAACGAGCTGTCGCCGAAAAGAACGCCACAATGGAGTGGGTCGACGGCAATCTTGGCAGTCGGCTTACCATGAAGTATCCCGCGGTGATCTTGCGCGGTGATGGCGCGCATGGCGAAGTACTGTCGATCGCATTTGCCGGCGAGGGGCAACACCAAGACGCCGGCGCCAAGATCACTCATCTTGCGCCGAACACGACCAGCCAGATCATCAGCAAATCCATTAGCAAGGATGGCGGGCGCGCCAGCTATCGCGGATTGCTCAAGATCGCCGAAGCAGCCCGCAATAGCAAGAGCAACGTGGTCTGCGACGCCTTGCTGCTCGACGATTTCAGCAGGTCGGATACCTATCCGACCATCGAGATAGACGCCCGGGACGTGACCATGGGCCACGAGGCCTCCGTGAGCAAGGTCGGGGAAGATCAATTGTTCTATCTGATGAGCCGCGGCATGGGTGAAGACGAAGCCAATGCGATGATCGTGAATGGTTTCCTCGAGCCCTTGGTCAAGGAACTGCCAATGGAATACGCGCTGGAGTTGAATCGACTGATTCAGATCCAGTTGGAGGGTTCCATCGGCTAGTTACTTCCAAGCGCGCCAGGCGCAAATCGAAATCATATCCAGATACCAAGTCACAGAAGGAGACTATTCGTGGCTGTTGTGAGACGGCGGTCTACACTCCCGCAAGCGCCGGTATATGCCAAAGCGGATGTCGAAGCGCTGAGTGAAAAACATGATGAACCCGGTTGGATGCGTGAACGGCGCATCAGAGCCTGGGAACTGTACGAAAGTACGCCAATGCCTTACATGGAAGAAGAATGGCGGCGCACAGATTATCGACACATCCGTTGGGATCAAGCTTCGACGATGGTCGTAGCCAACGGCGCCGGCGCGGAACAAGTGCCCGCAAAGCATTTGGAGCCGCTCACCGGAGACGAGCAGGGCGGTCTGCTGGTATTGGTCGACGGCAAAGTGGTACGTCGCGAGTTGGCCGACGAGTTGCGCGATCAGGGCATCGTATTTGCCGACCTGCGCACAGCGCTAAAGGAACATGAAGAGCTGCTGCGCGAGCACTTTATGACCGCGGCTGTCAAAGCGAATGAAGGCAAGTTTGCCGCGCTGCACGCCGCGCTTTGGGATCACGGCGCCTTCATCTTTGTCCCGCGCAATCGCCAGGCGACGCTGCCGCTGCACGTTGTCTGCTACAATTCCATGTCTGGCGCGGCAATGGGCCACGTTTTGGTGGTTCTGGAAGAAAACGCGGGCGCGACCGTACAGGTCGAATATGCCTCAAGCCCTGGCGATGAGCACGCATCGTACATTGGCGCCACCGAATTGATAGTTGGCGATGCGGGCAATCTGCGTTTTGTTTCCCTGCAAGACTGGAATCGCGAAACCTTTGAGTTCAGTCATCAACGCGGCCTGGTGGGCCGCGACGCGCAGTTGGATTGGGTCAACGGCGTGATGGGCAGCCGGCTTACCAAGGCCTTTATTGAGGTGGATGCTGTCGGCACGGGCGCCAACGCGCGCGTGAGCGGGTTCTTTTTTGCCGATCACGGCCAATTCTTTGACCTTGATACGCAGCAGAATCACAATGCGCCGCTGACAAATACGGACCTCTTGTTCAAGGGCGCGGCGCGTGACAACGCCCGTACGCTTTGGCAAGGCATGATCAAATCTTTGCCGAAAATGCAGAAGATTGATGGCTACCAGGTCTGCCGCAACCTGATGCTGAACGACGAAGCGCGAATGGATAGTATTCCGGGACTGGAAATCGAGGCGGATGATGTGGCTTGTTCTCATGCCGCTACCTTTGGCACCTTGGAGGAAGAACCGATCTATTATCTGATGAGCAGGGGCATTACGCGGCCACAGGCTCAACTCATGATCATCGAGGGCTTCTTTGACGAACTGCTGCAACGTATTCCCTTCGACCCGGTGCGGCGACGGCTGATGGACGAAATCGAAGCCAAAATCATCGGCTAGAGCCTCGGTTTGGACGCCCGTTTATGCAGATGTTCCCGTTCTTCAAACCTGTAAGACCTGTCTTTCGTAGCGCATCTAAGTGATGCGCTTCTTTTTTAATAAACCGCGTCGCTCAGGCGACGAGAAAGCTTGTTATTTTGCGTGAGCTCGGCAGTTCTTCTCGCCGGTTACGCGCCGAGCGGCTGTGTATAGCGATCGATTTGGATGAGCGTCATTCATGGAAGACATGTATCGCGAGATCATTTTGGATCACGCCCGAAACCAACGTCATTGGGGCTTGCTCGATCCAAATGATCTGGATCACGAAGAATCAAATCCACTCTGTGGCGACCGGCTGCGCCTGACGCTGCGCCTCGATTCGGATAACGTCATTACCGAAGTAGGATGGGACGGCGAGGGCTGCGCCATTTGTCAAGCGTCGGCGTCGATGTTTGGCGAGCAGATTCTGGGCATGAAGCTTGATGAGGCGAGGGCGATCAACAAGCAAGATCTCCTCGACAACATAGGCTTGCCTCTGAGCATCAATCGTGTCAAATGCGCATTGCTCCCTCTGCAGGTACTGGTTATAGGCGCCTTTGGTCAGCAAGGACGCGAACGCTGGATGTTGATCGAGACCGGAGAGGACGGCTAGTGGCCAGGTGGGTGACGCTTTGCCCGAGCGACGAACTAAACGACGGCCAGCGCGAGGTTTTTGGCGTTGATGGCTTATGGATTGCGGTCTTTAACGTTGGCGGGGTACTGTATGCGATAGAAGATCTGTGTACGCATGATGGCAATGTGCTGGCATTTGACCGCGATGATCGTCCCAGCGCGCTTGTTGGCCACGAAATCGAATGTCCGCGACACGGCGGACGCTTCGACATTCGCAATGGCAAAGCAACCAGGAGCCCGGCGGAAATTGATGTTCGCTGGTTCGAAACCCGCGTAGTGGAAAATCAAATACAGGTACAGGTCGAAATCTAAGCATGTCGGCTAGGTTCACGTCGATTCAAGAGGCCATGGCGTCGGGCGAAACGCTGATTATGGCGCACCGCGGCGCTATGGCGTCGGCGCCCATGAATACCATGGCGGCATTTGAGCTGGCGGTTGAGCAAGGCGCGGACGGCATCGAGCTTGATGTACAGCGTTCCAACGACGGTCATGCGGTGATCCTGCACGACTTTTCGGTCGACGCCACCACCGACGGGAGCGGCTCCGTTGCCGAGAAATCCTTGTCAGAACTGCGGGAGTTGGATGCAGGCAGTTGGTTTTCCAGCGATTTTGCCGGCGAAGGAATACCTGCATTGGATCAAGTTTTTGCGTCGCTGGGAGACAGAACGCTATTCAATGTCGAAATCAAGTCTGGCAGCGAAGGTTCAGGTAAGGTCGAAGAGGGAGTCGCGGCCTGTGTTCGACGCTTTTCTATGCAAAACCGGGTTATCATTTCATCTTTTGATCCCCACGTTTTGCTTAACTTCCGGTTGCTGATGCCAAGGGTCATGATTGGATTTTTGTACGATTCGGCGCTGGCGCCCGCATACTTGATTCCCTTAAGGAAACTATCGCACGAGGCGAGGCATCCCCGGCATGATATGGTCGATGAAGCCTACATGCGATGGGCGCGGGAAAACGACTATTATGTGAATACCTGGACCGTCAATGAACGGGGGCGCGCCGTGGAACTCCGAAGACTCGGGGTGAACGCGATTATCTCGGACGATCCCAAGATGCTGGTCGACGCGCTCTCGTCATGAAGCGCGGTATCCAAACTCATCTGTTACAGGTCGCATTTTACCTGTTATACAACGAATTCGCCTTCACTTACGACACCGTCAGCCGGCTGGTTTCATTGGGGCAGTGGCGCAACTGGCAACGCTCCGTTTTGCCATGCTTGGATGACATCGGTTCCGGCGTCATTTTGGAGCTTGCGCACGGCACCGGAGCGCTGCAAGTCGATTTGCTTCGCGCGAACTGTTCAACTGTGGCATTTGACCTGTCCCCGAGCATGAGCCGCATCGCCCGAAAGCGTTTATCACGAGCAGGGCTCTCAACAGATTTCATTCACGGTGATGCTCTCTCGCTTCCTTTCGCAAGCGGCTCGTTTGCTGCGGTTGTCTCTACTTTCCCTACCTCGTTCATATTAAACAAGGATTGTCTAGCGGAAATCTATCGCGTCCTGGAATCGCAAGGCAGAGCCATTATTGTCATGTCCGCTGTCCTCGAAGGGCAGGGACTGCGAAGAGCTTTTATCCGCTTCTTGTATCGAATCACGGGACAGTCGCCCGACCTGGCTGCTAGCGCTGCTTTCAAGCGCGCTTTCGAAGGTCATGGATTGTCGGTCGAGCCCATTGATGTCGAATGCAAGGGTAGCATCGTTCAGTTGGTCCTGCTTCGAAAACCAATGCCAGAAGTCTCAAATCGCGACTGCAACAGTCTGGCAATTGATGCGCAAGCATGATATATTGGTCGGTATTGTCGCGGTGGATGTAGCTCAATGGCAGAGCGCCTGATTGTGGTTCAGGTGGTTGAGGGTTCGAGTCCCTTCATCCACCCACCTTCGCAATAAGCTCCTGACTGAATTGAAAAACTAATTGCAAACGCTTGTTGGTCGCGGGCGAGTTTGACCATCTCGGCATAACTGTCTTCAATCAGTTGCGCGTGCGAAGCGGGCAGCTTTGCCTTCGGTTCAAGCGCCGCATGCCCGTCACTTGAGGAGCCTGCGTTTGCGCCGCTTCCAGCGTCGCGGAACTTCCAGAAATATGGCTGCTGCCGGGGTATTCGGTCTGGTCGCGAGACGGCGCGTCTTCATCATCAAAGAACAGCGACAGATCTCTGACTCTCTCGCTCAAGGCGCCGTCGCGTCGCTCCGTGGAGGACAGATCCATTAGGGACTCGCCTAGACCTGACCCTGCATCTCCGCTCTCGCTGGGCTTCGGCAGGCCAAAGATCTCAAACACGCTCAGCGTCGACGTGTCCACAGCATCTCGCTGCGAGCGGGCGGGCACAGGACGGTCGATTGGGATGGCTTCGACGGGCTCTTCCGGCGCTTGCGGTTCTTCGATGATTTCTTCCCGAATCTCAGGTTCAATACTGACCACTTCGGAATCTATCGGTTCCGTAGCCGCCTCTATCTCATTCTTTTGCAGTTCCATGTCCAGCAAGCCGTCGCCGCCGAGCACAACAGGATTGGGCTTGGTATCGCCGTCGGTTTGTCTGGCAAGGGGACTTGGCTCATCGTCGAGCGCGAAAGCGATCGGCTGCAAGTCTTCGGGCAAGCCATCCTCGTCAGCTGCTTCGGACGCCGGCTCAACAAAGTTTGAGGGATGACGCGGTTGGTAACTGGATCGCTCTTCGGCGCCCGGCGCTTCGCGCACGGTCGCGCGCGCGGAGTGCGTGGAGATCCCATCGGATTCCTTTTGGACCAGATTGTGCAAGTTGCGCAGGCTATCTTGAATCTGCCTGGTGGTATTGCGCTTTAGACGCATCGCATTGCGCAAGCCGCCTAACATGCCGCCGGCTTCATAGTTGAACGTCCATCGAACCAAGGTGCCTTCATTGACCTCCTGGAGGCGAATTCGGCCTTGATTGTTGCCGTAACCCGCGCCGTCGACGATGGAATACTCGTATCCCAAGGTGTCGTACCAGGCGGCCGCTTCAATGATGACATCGCTGCCTTTGGCATAAGAATAGCGCCAGCGCGCGCCTTTGCCTTCGTGTTCTGTGGTGAGGAAAGATACTGCGGTTACACCCGCTTGCCAGTCCGCGGATGAGGCGATGTCGCCGAGAAAACGCCATATGAAATCCGGCGATGCAGGAATCATGATCTCCAGATCGATAACGTGCATCTTTCGCGCCTTCAAGACGTGACTGTACCGTAGCTTTATGCTACACTAACCTTGGATTTTACCACTGGATGATTGAATAGCAACCACAATGCCCAACCCAGTGTTTGTTTTCGGGTTTGTACTTGCGACCTTGTACGGTCTCGGCTTTCACGTCGCGATGGGTGGCTCGGCCCGGCGCATGGTCTTGTTTGTCACCACAAGTTGGGTGGGCTTCTTGCTTGGTCAATACATTGGCAACTTCATAAGAATCGATCTTTTCCGGATTGGCATCGTCCATCTGCTGCCCGCTACTGTCTGCGCCTTCGTGTTTCTGATTTTCGCGCATCTGATAACGACCGAAACGCAGGGCAGGGTGACGCGGCGTTAAGCCATGGCGGAAAATGACAACGGCAGCTTATCGTCTCCGCCAGAGGAAAGCAGCAGTAGCTCTGGCAGAAGCATTTCCACGATAGTCAAGCTGTCGGCCGCCATCCTCATACTGTTTATTCTGGCATTGCTTGCCTTTGCGCTGGTTGCCGCGCTCACTGCTGCGGAGACTTGGGCGCCATTCGTTCAGATTTTCCGCGACGTTTTGATTATTATCGTAGTCGTAGAAGCGGTCTTGATCGTCACCGCTTTTGCAATTTTGATCTTGCAGGCCGCAGGATTCATAATCATGCTGAAAACCGAAATCAAGCCGATCCTTGACAACGCCAGAGAAACGACCCGCCTGACCAAAGCAACCGCCGAATTCGTCAGCCAAAACAGCGTTGATCCCCTGATACAGATAAAGAGCTTCATTTCGGGCTTGTTAGGCTTTCTGCGTGAGATAATTCGCATTCGCGCTCTCTTGCAGACAGATCCCGCCGAGGAGCAAGATGACTGATTCTCGTAACAGGTCGGCGCTTGATCAAAACGCGACATGCCTGGCAATTCTGCTGGGAATGATCTTGGGGGCGCTATACGCGATCACGCATATCAGCAAGAGTGGCGCGGTGCGGCGAAAAGATGTAGCTCAAATTGGCGGCGGCAGCCTCGAATTGGAGATTGAAGCCAGCCTGCATGATGCCAAAGCGAAAGCCAAACAGCGTCTGAACGATGACCGTCAGGTGGCTTCAATCTGATTGAACGCCCAGCCGAGAGCCGCCAATACATCGCCCGCGATGACGCTGCGGCTGCTGCCGACTTTGTCGACGGCGATGGTTCCCGCCAGCGCGTGCGCGTATGCTCCCAAGCCAGCGGAATCGTATGCGGCCGCGCCTTGAGCGCGCAAGCCGGCGATCACGCCCGCCAAGACATCGCCAGTGCCGGCGGTAGCCAGGGCGTCGGTCTTGAACGGTATGACCGATACCTTCCCAGTCGGGTCCGCAATCAAGGTGTGGGCGCCTTTTAGCACGACTACGAGGTTCCAGTCGGCTCCCGCGTCCGCGGCGAGCTCCCAGCGATTCGCGTTAACTTTGGCAGCGGATGATTTGGTCAAGCGCGCCATCTCGCCGGCATGAGGCGTGATAATGGTTTTCGCCGGCAGTTTTTCCCACCAATAGGGAATCTCACTTAATATATTGAGCGCATCGGCGTCTATAACCAGCGGAGGCAGGTCCGTCCCTTCAAGCAGTTTTTCAACAAAGGCTTTTGTGGAAGGATGTCTGCCCAGGCCGCATCCAAGCAGAAGAGCGTCATAGCCCCGCGAATGCTCGACTATCAGGTCGGCAGCCGTTTCGTTGATAGCTCCATCAGTACCCGGCAGCGCCAGGTATGTGGGTTCGCGCAAGCGGCTTGCAACAATGCGCGCTAGATCCCCGGTCGTGGCCACGGTTACCAGCCCCGCGCCTGAACGATATGCGGATTCGGCAGAGAGGGCAAGCGCGCCGATGTAGTTTGGGGAGCCCGCGACAACCATCAATTTGCCGAAGCTGCCCTTGTGACCATCGAGCGGGCGCGGGGGCAATATTGACCGCGCCCTATCTTCGACCAATACAGATCTGCTTATGGCTTTCAAGGCCGGAAAAGACTCGGGAATGTCAATCGGCGAAATGATAAGATCGCCCACATATCTTGCGGCGGGAAAGGTGAACAGCCCGGGCTTGGCGGCGATAAACGTAATGGTTTCGTCGGCCAAGAGCGTATTAATGTCCGCTCCCCCGGTATCGCAATCGACTCCGCTCGGGCAATCGAGGGCGAAGACGAAGGGACGGTCGCTTTTCTCATCTTCGTCACTGGTTTGCGCGCCGGCTGCCCCGGACGACGCGGAGCGGCTGATCATCAGATTGACGGCGCGCAAGACTTTGGAAGCGACGCCGCGCAGCGGCAAACGCAGTCCGATGCCGAAGAGGGCGTCGACTATCACATCGGCGCTCGCGATCAAGCTCTTGAGCAATCGGAAGTCATGGTCGTCGGACGCGTTGGCGATAAAAAGTCCCGCTTCCAGCGCCCGGAGGAAAACGTCATCGTTTTCAGGTCGCGGCTGCAGAAGGTATATGCGAATCTGCGCGGATGAATGCCGCGCCATGTCAACCGCCATGACCAAACCATCGCCGCCGTTGTTGCCCTTGCCGATGAGAAAGGTGATACGGGTCCCGTCGTCAATGTCAATTCGCCGCCGCAAATGCATTGCCGCTGCGCCGCCGGCCTTCTGCATCATCTGGTCATAACTGAATAGCGTGGCGTCGACCGCGGCTTCGATCTGCCGCATTTTTTCGACTGAAACTACCTTCATGCGCGGTCACCGCTCATCCAGTGAGATTTGGAGTTTCGCAGCTACCGTAGTGGCACAATCATGAGAAATGGGAGTGATGTCGCTTTCTAGTAGTCGCGCTCGATGACAAGATTGGCTAGATTGACCAATTCTTCTTTGTAGTGCGAATTCGGAATAACACTTAGCTGGACAATGGCGTCTTGCACAAGCAATTCAGCATGTTCGCGCGCCTTTTCAATGGTGTTGCCTTCCAACAACCGACGCTTGATCCGGTCCATCGGATCTGCGATGTCATGACTGCCGTTGTTCGAACTGTTTCCAGCATCATTCAAAGCGACGGCGACGCCTCGACCTTGTTCGAGATCGATACCTGTAGATTTGCCCAGTGTGGACTCGTCGGCGACCAGGTCCAATATGTCATCAACTATTTGAAAAGCCATGCCAAGGTTGAAGCCGAAGTTTGACAGCGCGGCCACTGCATCGCCGCTGCCGTTTGCCAGCTTGGCGCCGATAGTTCCCGCCGCGCGGAAGAGCGCTGCGGTTTTGAGCGCGATAATGCGCATGTAGATGTCGCGGGTGAAAATCTTGTCTTTTACGGCGCTTGCCTGGAGGGTTTCGCCTTCAACTAGAGCGGTCGCTGCCCTGGCCAGGTCAACATTAAGATGCTGATAAGGCGCCATCAATTCGTAGACGGCGGTGAACAGGAAGTCGCCGGTCAAAAGCGCGAATGTGCGCCCCCAAATGGAATTCACCGACGGGCGACCCCGTCGTACGATCCCATGATCATTGATGTCATCGTGCACCACGCTCGCCGTATGCATAAGCTCGACTGCGGCCGCGGGCTTGGCCACAAGTTCCAGGTCATTGCCGCCCAGCGCAAGATATGAAAGCAGCAAGAGGCGCGGGCGAATCCGTTTGCCTCCGGCGCCCAAAATATGTCGGCTGGCGTCTCTTAAGACCTCTACCTCGCTGCTCGTCGCCTGATACATGGCTTCTTCGATAGATGTCAGTCCTGCATCGACAAACTCGCCAAGGCTTGCTTGATCCACCGCCCAAGCTGTCATGTCAGACTCCAAGTCACCAATTGTGAATTTCAGAACTATCTAAATGTATTGTACAAAAAGAACGAAATCAGTCAAGCAAATTACCTGACATCAGCGCTTGATTGGGCGAGTTTGCCTGCTTTTGATGGTTTTTGCAACGCATTGATTGAAATTTTCCTTCCTGACATTAGCGAGAACGAGAACTTAGATTGGATCCAAACACTTGCCAAGAGTCTGGCACAGTTGTGAAATATGCAGCCGGTCGTGCTGCGCCGTGAAATACGCCATCTCCAGCAAATTGGTTAAGCCGAATATGCTATGCCGGGCTGGTCGCAGCCAGTCCTCTGGCGCCAACTCTGCGATCAACTCGAGGGTAGACAGTCGCTTCTCTCTGAATTCCTCGGCTACCTCCCGGGGGCGGTCACTGCAGGTTGGCATGTCAGGTCCCGGCGGGGGAAGCGCCCGAATAAAGGGATTCTCGACGCTCAGGATCTTTTGCAACCGCTCCTGATGAACTGCGGTTTCCGTTTCCGCCAAATGGCAAAGTATTTGTACGATGGACCATTCATTTGGATCCGGCTTCTGATGCCATTGGTGTTCTTTCACTTCGCTCAGCAAGCCAAAAAGAGCTCCAAGATTGCCCAAAAACTGCGGCTTTAACATCGTTTCCCGCAACGGGCCTCCACTATAGCGATGCTGCCATCCAGCGCATTGAACATGTTCAAGCAAGTGTCCAAAGGCGGTCGCATTTTCAACTGGCCAGGTGTGAAGTCCAACGGTCTCGGCCGGCAGATGATCGTTTTGCCGCTTGTCGCCCACCAGAAGGGCTTCGTCCGGCTCAATGCCGATACGGGCGATCAGCTCGGCATAAAACGCCGGATCAACCTTGGCGAAATGCATATTCTCGCTGGAGCTAAGAAAAGCGAATGATTCGATGAAATCGCCGAGACCAGCCCATTGCAACCATTGAACGATAGTGGCTTCTGGATAGATGGGATTGCTGACGACGGCAACTGCCAGTCCTTGGTCAAGCAGGGCTTCCACTAGTTGCCGGGCGTCTGGCGCGGCGCTGGCCACACTGCGCGCTTGCTCGTATGACGATTGATAGAGCGCCCCAAGCTTCAGCTGAATGTCACTGACGGAGGCATTCACCTCCGCGGCGATGCTCGATGTCATGACTTCGTCATTCGAAGACACGATGTCGCGCCGGCGATTCAGCTTTTGAATTGCCCTGTGGAAGACGCCGTCCGCGCTTTTAATGCCTGTTTGTTCCTCCAGACGTTGCGCGAAGGCGTGGCGGAAGGTCGCGGCGAACTGATGGTCCGGCTGGTCTAGCGCGCTATTGTCGAGGTCAAGCAGTACTGCCTTAATCATCGCCGTTTTCCAGCGCTTTACGGAAAATGTCCAAGCCTGGATGATCGTCCGGGCAACCTACATAGGGATCAACTTTTTCTCCATTCTTCAAGCAGATTGCGTCGATTTCTATGCGGCGCGTCAATCCCAACAGCCCGGATCGAATCGTAAGTGTCAGTTGTGTATCGCGGCTGGCATTCGCCAAGAGGATATCCGGGACAGGGCATTTAGCGCAATCTTTAGGATGCCAATCCAGCGAGTCGGGGTTTTGTTTCGCCAGGCGGCACTCCTCTACATCGCGCGTATGCCGATTATAATCGGCATAAAAGTGCGGACATTCGCGCCCTGCTGGGGTTATCATAGGCATTCCTCAGCTAAGGTTAAGCCATTGCCTCGCGGTTTGCGGCAAGTTATCCAGGGATCCATATCTCATTGTGCATTCTGGCAGTGATTCCAGAAAGCTGCCCCCGTAGTTCTTGCTGATGACCCGTTTGTCAAATACGGCGACGATGCCGCGATCACTGCTGCTGCGGATCAAACGGCCAAACCCTTGCCGAAAACGGAGTACAGCGTCCGGTATGGCATATTGTTGAAAGGCGTTTTCGTATGCCTCCGAGCGCGCCGAGAAGATCGGATCAGACGGTACCGCGAAAGGCAGCCGCGCTATGACGACTCCGCTTAGATCTTCGCCTGGAATATCAATGCCTTCCCAAAAGCTCCTCGTACCCATGAGCACGGCGCGTTTTGCCGACTTGAAGCTCTGCAAAAGAGCCTCGCGACTCGTGCCGAAACTCTGATCGTAGACGACAATATCACCCAGTTTTAGCCTGGGCGTGATCGCCCTTGATGTCTCGCGCAATTGCGCGTAACTGGTAAAGAGCACCAGGACTCGACCTTCTAATTCAGCGGCGAGCTCAATGATGCCGCGTTCTACCATCTTTTGATAGGCGTTGCGCTGGTTCGGTTCCGGTATGTCGTCCGGAACGTATACCAGCGTCGATCGCTTGTAATCAAATGGCGACCCTACAGCCACTGTCTCGTAGTGATCCGCATAGAGACGCTCCTTAATGTGATCGAAATTGCCCTGTGTCCTTAAGGTAGCGCTCGTCAGGATGATGCTCTCTTTCCGCTGATTCAGGAACTCTTCCATCAAGGGTCCTACATGCAGCGGAGAAATGTGGATACGCAATCTTTCCGCTTTGTCGCCGGGCGTGATGGAATAGACCATGTTGCTGTCTGGATCAAAAGTGAATTGTTCGAGTTGATCGTGCAGGGTATTTAGAAAATGAAGGTGCGAACGTATTTCGCCTCGGTAGTCATCGAGATCAGGGACCTGATATTGTTCGTAACGTGGCAAGGCGCGCGCCAAATGACCCAGGGCGTCGGCGACCGCCAGAAAGTACTCGGCGAGTTGCTTCCAGGCAGTTTGCGCGTTTGCGAAACTTCCAGAATCGCGATGTGAGTTTAGCAGGCGCATTTGATAGCGGCCGCCACGGTTGTGACCCGCGGCAAAATCGTGCAATGCGCGAAAATACTTGCGCGCCTTCGTATTCATGATGCCAAGCGTTTCCGCTGTATTTTCGACAAAACGCTCAAGCCTGGCGAGGTCCGTCGCCGGGACGGCGCTTCTCGCAGCCGACAGCAATTCTCTTAATGTGCTGTTTCTTCCCGCGCCGATTTCGCGAAGTCGACTAAGTATCAGTTGTTCGTCTATCCGTCGGCTGAGTCCGTCAGTGATCGCGTCTTCAAGATGATGCGCCTCGTCAATGATGAGGTTCAAATATTCGGGCAGTACGCGATTTTCGATATTCGCGTCCGCAATCAGCAGAGCGTGATTCGTAATCAGAATATGCGCCGTTTCCGCGCGGCGACGCGCCCTGTAGTAGGGGCAAACGCCGTTCATTTCCGAAGCGCATCGGAAGGTCGTGCAATCTTCGTCTTGCGCGCTCAGGCGCGTCCAGGTATTCCACTCGCCGGCTCTCAAGCTCAAGTCCCCGCGATCCCCGCTGCAGCCATTCTGCATCCAGATGAGGACCTTGGCCAGCGTTCGCAACTCTTCCAGGTTCGCTGGCTTGCGCCGGCGCAAAGTATCCAGTCGGCGAGGGCAGAGATAGTTGCCGCGTCCCTTCATTATGGAGGCGCGCAAATCGCGCTTGATAAGCTCGTGAACAATCGGCATATCTTTGTTTAACAACTGCTCCTGCAAATTGATCGTATGGGTCGAGACCACGACTCGTTGATCGTTCCGGGTCGCCCAATGCGCCGCCGGAATCAAATATGCCAGCGATTTGCCGGTGCCGGTGCCGGCTTCGATCAAAACCTGATCGCCTTCGTTCAGAGCGGTCGCGACTTCACCAGCCATTTCTGCCTGCGGTCCGCGCGCTTCGTAGCCAGGCAAGCTCAATCCAAGGTCGCCGCTCCCGTCAAACATGCTGCGGACAAGGTCCACATCGACTTTGCCGTGGGCGGCTTGGGAGGGTTTCAGCGGCTTGCCGGGGGGCTCCTCCGTGAAGAAAGGCGAGTTAATGCGCCCGTCTATCCCTGACTGGAGCGATTCCGACAGCGCCGATTGGAACAAGGGCAACAGGTCCCATTGCTTGGCGCCGGCTGCGCTGACGATTTCCGCCAAAATCTTGACGGGCAGCCGAAGCAGCTTCTGCCACAAGCTCCAGTATAGCTGCCCGGTGGCGGTGGCGTCGTCCAGGGCGCGATGGGCGTTTAGAAGTTGGATACCGGCGGCTGTAGCCAGGCTGTTAAGATTATAACGAGGGGCGGAGGGCAACACGATGGAAGCCAACTCGTAAGTGTCAATGACAGCGTTTTCCGGGAGCAAGCCGTGTTTCTGCATGAAAGAGACATCGAAACCGGCGTTGTGAGCGATGACTGGCGCGCTGCCAAACTGGGCTTGAAGCTCCCCCAGGATATGCTCGATTGGCGGCGCCTGCTCGACGTCTTCCGGGTGAATACCTGTCAAATGTGTGATTTCTACCGGGATGGGTCCTGAAGGCTTGACAAAAGTCTGATAACTGTCGATGAGTTCCCCGCCATCGAATCTGGCAATGCCAATCTCGATTATTTCACTTGTGGCGACGTCAAGGCCCGTCGTCTCCAGATCAAAGGCGATCAATTCGCCGTGCATGCAAGTCTCCCATCCAATGCCATTCTGAAGCCGCTAGAGTATAGCACAGGACTTATCCAGCGCCTGCCATCCGGCGCTGCCATTCTCTACCGTCGGCGTATTTGTTCAGATTTGGTCGCGACACTTATTCGGATGAGTCTGCTCTTGCTTCGCCGCCGCCCGCTTGTTCCACGGATTCCTCGGTTGGAGGCGCTTTGGATTCCGCCCCCCTGAAGAGGGTCTCCAGTTGTCTGCGCCGGGCGGGCAGGTCGGCTTGTTCGATGCCAACGAATTCTTCGCGTTCGAAGAGTTGCCAGTTATCGTCGGAGAATAAGCTCCAAAGCAGGGACTGAACATTAATGTCGGTCAATGCCATTTCGTTTGCCAGCAGGCTGGCTGGACGCGAGAGCGAGTATGTGCCGTTCACTATTGTATCGGCGCTTGGCGATACGCAGCCAGAGCCGGCGTCAACGCTGACAAGACGCGCATTGGCTTGTTGCTTGTCCAGCACTTCCTGGTAATCCGGCCAGCTCATATAGGTGAGCGAGCCTTCTACGTTCCCGACGGCGGCCGCCCGGTATAAGTGATCGAAATCTTGTTCAGTATCGCGCCTTATAGGCGGCGCTGTTTCGTGGATGCCTTGTAGCAGGATGTCCGCATAGCGATCGACCGACGGCAAGCCGAATAGCGTCATTGTTTGTTCCGGCATTGACGCGTCGATGTCGCTCCAGGCTCTGATCGTATCTGTTGAAGACGCATTCCAAATCGAATCGATTTGTTCCAACGTCAGGCACATAGTGTGCTGATCTGCCTCGTTACCCAGCAGTACCGTTGCGTGACTACCGATATCGATGGAAACTGCATAGACTTCGCTCTCGCCGCAGGCGCTGATATCGATCGTATGCGGCGGAGAGTCGAGAATGGCTAAATCAACTTCCCCAGCGCAAAGGCTTGCGACGCCGGCTGACTGTCCAACTGCATTGATGCTGACTCGAAGCTGAGCGCCATCTCCAGACAAGCGGGATGAGACGCGGTCCAGCAACTGATAGGCGTTGGCTGAACCACTGATGTTGACATTACCAGTTAACGCTCCAGGAATCTCGAATGCCGTCTCGCCGCCGCCCATGGCAAAGGTCGCCTCGGGATTACTTAGCATTCGCGCGTTTACGTCATAAGCCTCCGCTGTAGCCGGGGTAAATCCAAATGCCTCGATAACGCCCGCGGATTCCGGACTTATCAACACTTGCACGAAATCTTCGAGCAATGCCTTGTCCGACATGCGCGCTCTATTCACGTACAAAAAATAGGATTGCGCGAATGGATAAAAGCCCGACTCGAGATTCTCTGCGGATGGGCTGACACAATTGGCATCATCGGCGCTCTTGATCTCGAGCGCTTTGATTGGCTCGTCGTTTGCCAAGCCGGGCATAAGAGGCAGAATTGCAAGCGAGCCTTCGATTTCGCCGGCTCTTGTCACTGCGTCGTCGACCAACTCAAAAGTTTCGACATCATTGCGAAGCTGATCGCCCACGATATTGCTGTCAGCAATAGCGTACTCAAGCGTATTGGTATGTGGCGCAAGAATCACGACGGGAAGCGTATCTGTTTCCGGGGCGTAGTCTGCCCAATCGGACGCTTGATTGCTGGAGGACGGTTTCAGCAGAGAGTCCAGTTCGCTGCTGGAAATACAAGCAAGCGGCACTGCATTATGCGCGGCGAAGGCAATGATTTTGTGCGCAAAAAGAAATTCGCTGTGAACAACATCGTTGGCTCCGCAGATCAGGTCTTCGGCAGCACTGATCGCTCGCGACGCCACAGCGATGTCAATATCGCCATTGCAGAATATATCGATTCCTCGGGACGTGCCTAGCGTGGAAATATTGAGGGACTCTATGTTTGCGGCTTCGCCCAAGGAAACCAAGACTTCATTCATGATCCTCGATCCGACAATCGAAATGGCATTGTCATCTTGAGCGATGGAGAAGTTTGCCGACCACAAGAGCGTAAGCAGGCAAAACCAAACGAGGCGATTGCGAAAATGTCTCATTGAGCGAGAACTCCTGGCGCGTTCCGTAAGTTATCCGAAGGATTGTACAATTAGGGCGGTGATTGTAAAGTCATAGTTTGTGAAGGTCTTGACACGGGCGGCGAGAAGAGCCGCTTGCGGCGGCGACGTCGAGAAAAGGCCTTTTCAATGATGGACTGCGATACAAAGGTCAAATTATCTTGAGCGCCAAAATTCAGAGTGTTTACGAAATGCTCGGCGGGGAAGAACCGATCCGCAAGATGGTCGACATATTTTACGCCAAGGTCTATCAAGATCCCGTGCTACGCCCCATGTTCCCCGACGACATGGAGGAGAGCAAGCGTCGGCAATTCTTGTTTCTGGTTCAGTTCTTTGGCGGTCCCAGCCTGTATTCGGAGGAACGCGGACACCCGCGACTGCGTATGCGTCACTTCCCCTTTGCCATCGATCGCCGCGCGCGGGATCATTGGTTGGGGCACATGTTGGAAGCGATTGATGAAGCCGGGATCGACGGCTTGGCGCGAGAGCAAATGCGCGAATACTTCGATCGCGCCTCGGCTTTTCTGATCAACCGTCACGACGATATTCAGCTTGCAAAATAGCTAAGCATTATTCCGCCTTCAAAACGTATTTCACGAAGGCTTCGGCCGTCCAGGGCAAAGCCGGTTCAAAAAAATGTTCGTGGATGGCGGCGGCGAATACTCTGATTTCATATTGGGCGTCCCGCGCCATGCGCAGGCGCAAGAAGTGCATGAGATTGTGCGCGTCGATCTTGGTCACCCAAGTATAATATACGCTGAAGCCGGGCAGAAATAGACGCGCCATTTCCTTGGAAACGCCCTTGTCAAGCGCTTCGGTGTACAGCCGGTATCCCTCGTCATAGTGTTCGAGCAGCTTGCCAGTTAGCTCGTCATTTTCCAACTCGTCGAGAACGCCCTCGCTGGCTTGCTTATTGTCTTTGCTCTGTTTGCGCCAGACATCGGGTACATAGAAGTCGCTCTCTTGGAAGGGCGTATAGCGCCCCGATTGCGCATTCATATTCCAGGTACGATGACGGACCCACTGCCACCAGGTCACCAGCGGAGCTCGCACGCGAAACTTGAATTCGACCATTTCAAAGGGCGACGTATGGCGGTGCCGCAGCAGGTAAAACAGCAGTTTCTTGTCGCGATCGGGTCCCTTGCTTTCGCCCAGGAAGCTGACACGCGCGGCATTGACAATGGCCAGATCGCCGGAGATATCTGAATCAGGATGCGGCATCATATCGACAAGTTCTATCCATCCCTTGTCAAGGACGTCGACGCGCTTTCCTATTAAGGATTGGGACATTTGTCGCTCCAGGCTCGCTGCATTGTGTCAAACCACAGAATGAGCGCTTCGCATTGGACTAAACTCAACCACCCAGGTATTGGAGCGCCAGAAAAACACGAGACTCCTCGTCTTCCGGGGCGTCAAGCGGCAGCGCCTGGACCGCAGTTTGGGCTTCAATCACGCTGTAGCCGAGGGCTGTCAAAGCATCGATAACATCGGCGTTGATAGTGCTGGCGTCGTCGAGGGGAGCAGTGTCCAGGACTGTAGCCAATTTGTCGCGTAATTCCAACACGATTTTCTCTGCGGTTTTCTTTCCGATACCCGGCACTCGACTGAGAACCTCGGGCCGGTCGTTTGTCACTGCGCCTCGCACGTTGTCAACGCTGAGCGAACTGAGAATTGTAACCGCCAACTTGGGACCAATGCCGCTGATCTTTATGAAGCTATCGAAAAGGTCGCGCTCGGCCTCGCTGGCGAAACCATACAAGGTTAATGAATCTTCACGAACCACCAGCCGCGTATGGAGAAAGACTTGGTCTCCGGTTACTTTCTCTAGCGTGCTAAACGGCGCCAACACTTCAAGACCGATACCGCCCACCAGGACAACGATGCGCTCCGAGTCCTTGAAGCCAACGCGTCCTTCCAGGGTGGCAATCATCGTAAAGCGACACCTCAAAGAGGGTTAACTGTACGCAAGCGATAGCTGTGAATGTCCGTGATCGCGACAGCTAGCGCATCCGCCGCATCGTCCGGCTTGGGAACAGCGTCGAGGTTGAGCAGCAGGCGAACCATTTCCTGCATTTGCGATTTGTCCGCGCCGCCATATCCCGTTATCGCTTGCTTGACCATATTCGGCTTGTATTCGGCCACGGGGATGCCGGCGCTTTGCAAGGTCAAGAGAATCACCCCGCGCGCTTGCGCCACTGTCATTGCGGTCGTCACATTCCTTGAGAAGAACAATTCTTCGACGCCGGCGCGGTCCGGCTCAAACTCGGCAATTAGTCGCCCCAGTTCCTGATAAATGTTGAAGAGTCGTTCCGGCATGGCTGTGCCGGATCGCGTTCGGATGACCCCGAAACGCACCGCCTCCAACGAGCCGTCTCGATGCTCGCGAACGAATCCGTATCCCAGGCTCGCCGTTCCGGGATCTATGCCAAGCGATATCATCTTAGGACTCGAAAGCCGCCAAAACATCGTCGGTGATATTGAGGTTGGAGGCTACAGACTGGACGTCGTCAGACTCCTCCAATTGTTCCATGAGACGCATGTTTTGCAGCGCCTTGCCGCTAGACACATCTATCTCGTTCTGCGGGAACCAGCGCAACTCGCTGTCTTCAAAGTCAAAGCCGGCGGCGCTAAGGGCTTGTTCAACGGCGCCAAACCCGTCGCGCGGCGTATAGACGGCGATGATGCCATCTTCTTCAACCACGTCATCGGCGCCCGCGTCCGCCGCCTGCATAAATACCTCGTCGAAATCCGCTTCGCCTCGGATTGTCAAGTAACCTTTCTGATCGAATTGCCACATGACGGCGCCGGAGGTGGCCAGGCTCCCTTCATGCTTGCTAAAAGCATGCTTGATCTCTGCCAAGGCGCGGTTCTTATTGTCAGTCATTATCTCGACAATGTAAGCGACGCCTTCCGGACCATAGCCTTCGTATACGATTTCGACTAGCTCGCCGCCGGCGATTTCGCCGGTCCCTTTCTTGATGGCGCGCTCAATGTTGTCTTTGGGCATATTTGCGGCGCGCGCCTTGCTTACTGCCAATTTGAGCCTCGGGTTCGTTCCTTCGTCGCCGCCCCCTTCGCGAGCCGCCACCATGATGTCCCTCCCCAGACGAGTGAATATCTTGGCGCGTTTGGCGTCTTCGGCTCCCTTTTTGCGTTTGATGGTGGACCACTTGCTGTGACCGGACATGCTCCGATTTCTCCGATGCGTCCTTAGCTATTCCGCAATTATACATGATATTTTCAGCGACAATACAGTGCGCAGATGTTATAATTGTCCTGTTGCCGCAGCGCGGTTTTCGTTCTATCGAGGTAGAAATTTGACTGAAGCAGAACAAGCGACGGTGACTCAGTTTCCCGAAGAATCGCTTGAAAATCCGTCTGGCCAGGTATACCGCTCCGCGATTTCGCCCGGACGAATGGCTTGGTTGGTTCTCTTGCTGGCTTTTGGGATGTTCTGTGTTCTTACCATCACGACGGCTTTGGCGATTTACCTGTATCTGTTTCAGTCTACAGAAGCGATACCGGCCGTTTTGCAAGTCTCACAGGGCACAGTAGGCGTCACCGGTTCGGACTTCGTCGAAACCGTGCAACGCGAACGACAAAGCCTTACAAATACTCAGACCAGCATCAGCACGGATTCTTTGTCACAGGCGACAATTCAGTTCCGCGACGCGCCCGCATTTGAAGGAGCGGCGTCAAGGCTGCTGGCGGCAGTGGCTTTGCAGAGCAACACCTTAATCACCTTCGAACGCGCTTCCCGTCCACGCTTTGACTGGAGCCTGAATCAACACAATATCAGCTTCTCCAATTTGAAGGGCAAGTTGGATGTCTTTGTCACCGGCGCCATAAACAAACCGTTCTTGCTAAGCGTGGGTACCGCGCAGGGCCTGTCTGTTCAGTTTCTTGACGATGGCCGCTATCGCCTTTCGGCAACGGATGATGAAGTGCGCATTCTCAATGTTGTGGGCCGAGCCTCCGCCTATTTCGCCGATGATATGTCAAGCCTGAGGACTGTCCCGGCGGGACAGGAGTTGGTTGTCAGACTCGGTAATCGAACGATTGAACCGCGCGCGACGATTCGCAATGTCTTGTCCAGTTCCTTGTTCAGCATACAAGGTATTGATCCAAGTCCGCTCCAGGATGACATGATCTTGCCAGCGAGTTGGGGATGCCTCGTGGAGCAAGATAGCGACCCGCGCGGAAGGTTCTCGCTTGAGCCGTTCGACGGCAGACTAGGCTTGCGCTTGCGCAGGCTTGACAATGCCACGTCTCACGGCGAGGTCCGGTGTACACAACCCTTTGGCGAAGACGGCATAGATGTCAGGGACTACGATTCGATCAAGGTCATCGTAACCTTTTATGTGAGTTCTCAGTCTTTGAGCCAATGCGGGATTCTTGGCAGCGAATGCCCGCTTATGTTGCGTCTGAGATATGAGGACCGATTGTCCGTAGGCCGTACTTGGATCCGCGGATTCTACTTTGACAAAGAAGTCATCACCGACTACCCAACGCTGTGCAGTACTTGCATCCAGGAACACGAGATCATCAATAAACAGGCTTGGTACACCTTTGAGTCAGAGAATCTGTTAAGCGTAATAGGCGCAAACGATCACCCCGAAAGTCTATCATGGATTGCGCTTGAAGCCTCGGGACATCAGTTTGATACCATCATTAGCGAGATTCTTCTCCTGGTCGACAAAGCGAACGGCAACGGGACCGAAGCCGAGGGCGAAAGCTAGTTGCAAGGTTCTTGCGCAGATTGCAAAATTGTTGGCGGCTGCGTCTCTCAATCATTAGCTGCCTTCGATCAATCGATTGTCTTGCCGCATAGCGCATGTCGCACCAGCCAAATGAATTGCGCGTATGTTGGGGCGCTGATATACTAATGGTCCAAGGTTGCTGCAATCGGCGGTGCTAAGACGCGCATGGATATGCCTGCTGTTCAGTGTACTCCTATGGTTTCTGTAAGATACTGATTCTCGGAAAAAAACTAGATGCCCGAAGGCTTCGACGACATCCTCCTGATCGCTGTTGTGTTTGCCGCCGTCTTTGTGGCATCGGTTTGGCTCTCCCTGGTAATGTGGGCTTACCGCGACATGCGTCAGCGCTCCCGCGATCCCCTGGCGCAAGCGCTGGTCGCCTTGCTGGTGCTTTTGCTAAACGTACCCGGCATATTTGTTTACATTTTACTCCGACCGAGAGAGACGCTTTCAGAAGTGTATGAGCGATCTCTGGAAGAAGAAGCCTTGCTGCAAGAGATAGAAGAGAAGCCTGGCTGCCCAAGTTGTTCGCAGCGCGTACAACACGACTGGCAGGCTTGTCCTTATTGCCACGCCCGGCTGAAAAAAGCCTGCGTAGAGTGCGACTACCTTCTGGACCTGGCTTGGAACATCTGCCCGCGATGCGCCACCAGCCAGGTGAGCTACACATCGGACGGTACGATTGCGACGGCTTCCCGTCATGTAAAGCCATCGGAGCCCCCGCCAATCGACGCCAAGTGGGTCGCGTCCTAGACATTGCCGAGTTTGCGGCGGTCCCGATTCAGATTTCGCCTTCTTGCCCTACAGTATGAATCTTGATGAGATTGGTCTGTCCATCAATGCCAAATGGCACGCCGGCGATGATCACAAGGCGATCGCCGCGCGCGACAAGTGCCCGGTCGTGCGCCGCTCGAATGATGATGCTGATCATTTCGTCGATGGAACCGAATTCGGGCACGAGCAAGGGAATGACGCCCCAGACAAGCGCCATGCGCCTTTGCGTGGTAGGGCTGGGGGTCATGCAAAGGATCGGCGTGCGGGGCCGCTCCTTGGCGACGCGCCGCGTGGTGTAACCGGACAAACTGGTTGTGACAATCGCGGTTGGATTGATGAAACGCGATATGTCAAAGGTCGCCCGGCAAATGGCATCGGAAATGAACTCGCGCGACTTGGCGCCATTCGCGCTGATCTTGGCTGGAGCGTTGGCTTTTTCCGCCAGGTTTTTCAGGTGTTCCTCGGCAATCAAGGCGATCTTGGTCATCACTTCGACAGCCCGGACGGGATAGTTCCCGCTGGCGCTTTCCGCGCTCAGCATGATGGCGTCGGTACCGTCAATGATTGCGTTGTAGACGTCGCTGGCTTCGGCTCTGGTCGGTCGCGGGTTCTCCGTCATGGATTCCAGCATTTGCGTGGCTGTTATCACGGGCTTGGCAACGTCGTTGCACAAATTGATGATCCGCTTCTGATGGAAGGGCACCTCTTCCGCGGGGGTTTCGATGCCAAGATCGCCGCGCGCGACCATGATCCCCTGGCATACCGCAATGATTTCTTCTATGTTTTCCAGTGCTTCTCCCATTTCGATCTTGGCGATGATGGCTGTTTCTTTGCCCAAATCTTTCATCAAGTTCTGCATTTCGCGAATGTCATTTGCCGAGCGTACAAATGACATCGCCAAATAATCACAATGCTTGGCCAGGGCGAACTTGACGTCTTCGCGGTCCTTGTCCGTGATTGCCGACAGCGTCAACCGCGCATTGGGCGCCGATACGCCCTTGCGAGATTTCAGGGGACCACCGACTACGACCTCGCAGACCAGTTCGCGAGAACTGCTGTCATTCACCTTGAACTGTAAATTGCCGTCGTCAAGCAGCAAGTTCGTACCGGCGGTTATGTCTTTCAGAAACTCGGGATGAGGCAAGGACACCAAGCCATTGTTTCCCACAACCTCATCCAGGGTCAGGGTGATGGCGTCCCCGGGGTAGAGCATGGTCGGCTCTTGCGCCAACTCCCCGATGCGAATCTTGGGACCTTGAATATCGCAGAGGATGGCAACGACAGTATCTTCTTCCTCGGCGATGCGTCGGACCGTATCGATGACGTTTCCGTGGGTTTCATGATCGCCGTGCGAAAAATTGATTCGCGCCACATTCATGCCCGCTCTGATCATGGCGCGAAGCGTCTTGGCATCCTGCGAAGCGGGCCCGATCGTCGCTACAATCTTGGTATGCTTGCCGTGTAGAGTCAGTCGCACCCTGCAAACCTTTCGCGGATTGACACTATTGTACATCCAGATTGAGGTTTGCAAATGCGCTTGAACCGGCGTAGCGCGCCGCGTCCCCCAATTGCTCCTCAATCCGCAACAGTTGATTGTATTTCGCGATGCGGTCGGTGCGAGCGGGCGCCCCGGTCTTGATTTGTCCGCTGTTCATCGCGACCGCGATATCGGCGATGGTGCTGTCTTCCGTTTCTCCGCTTCGATGACTGGTAACGACGGTCATGTTGTGTCGCTGCGCCAACTGCCCGGCCGCAAAGGCTTCGGTCAAAGAGCCAATCTGGTTCACCTTGAAGAGCAAGGAATTCGCAGCGCGCTCGTTGATGGCGCGCTTGACTTTTTCGGCATTGGTAACCAGCAGATCGTCGCCGACGATTTGCACGCGATCGCCAATCTCCCCGACCAGGCGCGACCAATTCTCCCAGTCGTTCTCGTCCAGTCCGTCTTCTATCGAGATGATGGGATAGCGAGCGCACCAGTCGCTCCAGAATTCAACCATCTCTTCACCCGACAGCTTTCGCCCTTCAATCTCTAGGTTGTAAAGTCCGTCGCTATAGATTTCCGACGCCGCTGGATCCAGCGCGATGAATATGTCTTCGCCCGCGCGGTATCCGGATTTGTCAATTGCTTCCATGATGACGTCCAGAGCCGCTTGATTGCTGCCCAGGCTCGGCGCGAATCCGCCCTCATCGCCGACGGTGGTCGGATAACCCTTGTCGTGCAAGACCTCTCTCAGGTTGTGATATATCTCCGTACCCCAGCGCAGCGCTTCTCGGAAACTGGGCGCTCCCACCGGCATGATCATGAACTCCTGGAAATCCGTACTACCCAAAGCATGTTTGCCGCCATTCATGATGTTCATCATTGGCGTCGGCAACAGGTGCGCGTGAATGCCGCCCAGATAAGCATACAGCGGGATACGCAGGCAGTTTGCAGCGCTGTGAGCCAGCGCCAGCGATACGCCAAGAATGGCGTTTGCGCCCAACTCGCTTTTTGTGGGGCTGCCGTCGATCTGGAGCATTAGTTCGTCGAGCGCTTTCTGATCGAATGGTTCCAAACCCAGTAGCTCGGGCGCTATGCTGTCGTTGACGGAAGCAACAGCCTTGAGAACACCTTTGCCGAGGTAGCGAGACTTGTCTCCATCGCGCATTTCCAGGGCTTCATGTTCACCCGTGGAAGCGCCGCTCGGAACGATCGCTCTGCCGATTGTCCCGTCAGACAGGTGAATCTCGACTTCGACGGTGGGGTTGCCGCGGGAATCCAGCACTTCTCGACCATGTACCCTAGTCATCGTTGGCATAGATATGAATCTCCTGAGCGTGTATCGTCCAGTGTCGCATGCGGACCTTTTGCAATGATATTACATCATTTTGGTCAGACATAGCGCTAATCGCCGCAACAGCGTTGAGGACATGACAATTTCGTTTAATGTGTTTGCGTCCAAGCCGGCGAGAGCTCGCAATTTCGCAGATGAAATACCCCGGTCTGCGCTGGCTGTAATGGCTCCAAAAAACTGGGCACTGGGTCGAGCGACTTAAGCAATTTCCGCCGAACCGGGCAAAACGCGACTATTCAGTCGCCCTTCCACTCCACAGCCATGCTACCCTGATCCCATTCCTGCGCCTTAACAACTGAATCATTGCCGAAAACGGCCAAACTGCCGAAAAAACTTTTTCTACGGCGGCAAGCCGCCGTCATGTTATGGAATCTTACCCTTTGTGCTTCGATGATGAAAAAGTCTCCCCGTCGAACAGTGCCATCGGTCAATGTCTACGCGATCCGATGGATCGTCCGACGAGTAGAAACTGAATGAGAATCGGGCGACTGACGATCTGTGTCTACGCGACCCAGCGAGTCGCCCCTACCAACGTCGTTCGTATTTTGGGTTAAGGTTCTCATGTCGAAGACTGGCTGCGAAGTATTTCGACCAAATTGGATAGACTACCCCGGTATCGTTTCATTGAACTTGCGGGCGCACTCGGTGTAAAATGGCTATCAATCGGACAATCTTTCCAGAGTGAGTGTGGCAAATGCAGGCAGGTAGACAAGTCTATTTGGATCACTCGGCATCGACGCCGGTTGATCCCCGCGTAATCGAAGCGATGCTGCCTTATTTCGGCGAGGTTTACGGCAACCCGTCATCAGCGCATCGATTCGGCAGCAGGGCGGAAAGAGCCATTGAAGATGCCCGTATTACGGTCGCTGGCATTCTCAATTGCCAACCCTCGGAAGTTATATTTACCAGTTGCGGCACGGAAAGCGACAATCTCGCCATTCGCGGCGCCGGGTGGTCCGCGCGTCACAGGGGCGAGCCATCGCGGCTGGTCACGTCGCCGATCGAACACAGCGCGGTGACCAATACCGTCGAGCAAATGGGCGCGCTGATGGGTTTCGATACCGAGATCGCGCCGGTTGACAAATTTGGCAGCATTGACAGCGAGAGCTTTGCGGAGGCTTGTCAACGCGGAGGCGCCCTGGCGAGCATCATCTATGCCAGCAACGAATTGGGGACGATCCAGGATTTGCCGCTGCTGTCTCAAATTGCGCATGCGCATGACATGCTGATGCACACGGACGCCGTACAGGCGGGCGGACAATTGGATCTTGATGTGGAGCGGCTGGGCGTGGACATGCTAAGCTTGTCCGCCCACAAATTCTACGGTCCCAAGGGAGTGGGTCTGCTTTACCTGAAGGACGGCGTTGAATTGGCGCCCTCCCAAAGCGGCGGCAGTCACGAACACGGCATGCGCGCCGGGACTCACAACACGGCTTTCATTGTTGGTATGGCGAAGGCGCTGGCATTGGCCTATGACGAGAACGACGAGCGGCTCAGGCATTTTACGGAGATGCGCGATCTGCTGATTCAAGGCATATTGGATCGCTTGCCTTGCGCGGCGCTGAGCGGGCATCCGGATCGACGCCTTCCCTCGCACGCCAGTTTTATCCTTCATGGCATTGACGCCAATGCGCTGATGATGCACCTCGATATGGTCGGCGTGGCGGCAAGCAGCGGTTCGGCTTGCAAAACCGGCAATCCCGAGCCATCGGAGATATTGTTGGGCGTTGGCTATTCGGAAGATGAGGCAAAAAGCGGGCTGCGCTTGTCCGTCGGCTTGCAAAGCAGCGAGGACGACATCAGCTATGCGCTCGATGCGCTGGAAACAGCCGTGGAAAAGCTAAGCAAGCTCAAAAGAGAAATGGCGCGATGAGCGGGATTGGTTCGCGGGTGGTCGTCGCGATGAGCGGCGGCGTCGATAGCTCCGTCGCCGCGGCATTGCTGGTCGAGCGCGGTTACGATGTCCTTGGCATGATGATGCGCCTGTGGTCGGACGAGGCGATGGGGGGACCGGCGCATAATCGCTGCTGTACGCCGGAGCAGATGTCGGACGCGCGCAGAATAGCTGACCAGCTCGGCATTCCCTTTTATGTTCTGGATAGCAAGGATGTGTTTCGCAACACGGTCGTTCAATACTTCATCGACGGGCATCGCGACGGATTCACGCCGAATCCCTGTTTGCAGTGCAACCGACATATCCGTTTCGACTGGCTGCTGAAGAATGCCCTGGCGCTGGATGCCGACTATCTTGCGACCGGACATTACGCGCGCATTGACCAGGACGAATCCGGGAAATACCGATTGCGCAGCGGCGTAGATCTGGGAAAGGACCAGAGCTATGTGTTGAGCGTGATGGGGCAATCGCAACTGGCTCGGACGATGTTCCCCGTCGGCGAGTTTTCCAAACAGCAGGCGCGCGCGCTGGCAAAGAAATTCGGGTTGAACGTAGAAGGCAAGAAGGATAGCCAGGATCTGTGTTTCCTGGGAGGCAAGGACTATCGAGATTTCTTGCGCCTGCATGCGCCGGATCTAATGCAACCGGGTCCCATTGTGCGACGAAACGGCGAGCAGCTGGGGGAGCATCAGGGGTTGTCCAATTACACTATTGGCCAGCGCCGGGGGCTTGGACTTTCCTACGCTGCGCCCTTGTACGTTTTGGAAATGAATCCCGCTGATAATTCACTCGTGGTCGGCACCAGCGAAGAGCTTGGCCGGGATGACTTGCTCGCGGAGTCGGTCAACTGGGTCAGCGGCGAGCCTCCAGCTCAGCCCTTGCGCGCCGGGGTAAAGATCCGCTACCAAGGGCGCGCGCAGCCAGCCATGATAGAGCCGATAGGCGAGGATCAAATGTACCTGCGTTTCGACCTGCCGCAGCGCGATATTACGCCAGGGCAAGCAGCCGTCATTTATGACGGTGATGTCTGCCTGGGCGGCGGGGTGATTCGCAAATTTGAAGAAACAGGGCGAGCTCGCGGAGGGCGGGAAACCGAGCTAGTTTCCAATTAACAGCAGAGTGATAGCGCTGCCGGCTATGAAGGGACCGTATGGTATCTTGTCAAATGGCTGATAGCCCCCCGTCTTCATAAATCGAGCCAATACGACGGCGATGGCGCCGGCCGCGCCCGCGAAAACCGAAAAAGTGATCGCCAGAAGGATGCTCGGGAAACCGACTGTGAGTCCTACTGCAGCCATCAAAACCACATCTCCAAATCCCAAGGCGCTTCCCTCGATCGGCTTGCCGCGGTTGCGGCTCAGCATACGCGCGAACAGGACACCGCCTAGATAGGCAGCATAAAAGAGGGCGAATCCGATCAAACCGCCAATTGCGGCCGAAGGGATTCCAGGCTCAGTGACGGGAATCAAAGCGGCGTCAATCAAAGCCAGCGCGCCCAGTGGAAGCGCGACAGCAAAGGGAATGCGCCTGTGTTCCAGGTCAATCACTGTGATCAACACCAGGAGCGCGGCATAGGCAAACTTAAAGAGAGTCGCTGTTGACAATAGCGCGGCTTCATCTCGGGTATTGACGTAAAACAGGAGCATAAGCAGCGCGGTGGCTATTTCCGTCAGCAGGTAGCGCCAACTGAGCAAAGCGCCGTCAGGTCCGCTTGGCCGAGTTCCGGGGCTAAGCTCTTCTCCGCTCGGTTTCGGCGTCGGCGGGCTGCGCAAGTTGAACATGAAGGCGCCGATCCCGAGCCAGGCAAGCGCTGGGCGACGTCTGCCGTCCGCGTATTGCGGCATCCTCAAGGGTTGGCGTGACGGCAGGGCGTCCGCGAGCATGTTTATCAGGCCGCCCGCCAAAACTCCTGTGATTGCGACAGCGCAGGATTCTAGAAACATCAATGGTTTCGCCTAATCAAGGAAAGGGCGCGATTTCAGGGGCTGGCGGCAATAAAGTGAAAGATATCGCTAACATCAGGATCACGCTGATGATAGCCGCCGCTACGATGGCAGCGCGTTGCTGCTGTGACAGGGCAGTCTCATCCAATCCCGCGTCGGTCTGTGTATCAAAGATCAGCTCGAGCGGCGCGACGCCCGATGCGCCGATGCGCCAAAGCTGAAGCTCCGGTTTGCTTTTCTTGAGCGATACGATCAGTTGCAGCAGGCTATGATCGCTGACTCCTTCTATATCCGCGGTCGACGGGATGGCTGCCGAATTGGGATGTGAATGATAGACTCCCATCCAGAGGAGGTTTTCGGCGTCAAGGCGCTTCAGGGCGCCCAATTGCTCGTCAGGCTCGAAAGAGAAGCGCGACCGTTTGCTTGAGGCGGCATTGGAGAGGGGAATCGCGCTCTGGATTGTCTTGCCGTCTCCGGCGATCAAGCCACAAGCCTCATTCGGGACCTGCGCTCTCGCATCGTCTACAATGATCCTCGCAACTTTTTGAGGAATACGAATCGCCATATCATGGAGCTTTCGACGGAATCTCAAACTGGATTTGCGACTTGTGCTGCGGCGGGTCGCGCGTCTCATAATAGAGTTCCGCGGTCATGGTGTAGGATCCAACGGGATCATCCAAGCCGCGAATATGCATTGTGAATTCGTTTTCGTAGTGCATGGTGGCGATGACGTCCAAGTCGCTCACCTGAAAGCCATCGTCGCGGTGGGCGACAAGCACCAGATTGGGTCGTTCCTGAAAGGGTGTGAGCTTCAGGTTTACCTTCACGCGAAAACCATCGGGATAGGGACTGGCGCTAAAAGCTTCGATGCGGATCTTGTCTTTGGGCTGCGGAACCAAGTTGGCGTCGTTGAAAAGATGGATCTCCATATCGCGACCTTCTTATTGTTGCAGTGATTCTTGCAGGGACTTCAAGACGGCGAGCGCTTTGTCGAAACAGTCAACAGGTACAAAGATATGGTCCCGAGAATAGGCGGCGAAGACCAGAATCGGAATCTTTGACTCGGTGAGCGATCGGCTGACTGCCGCGATCAAACCTAGCAAATCTGGCGCCAGAATCGCGTCTACGGTGATAAGCCGATACGCGGCTTCGCTTAACGTCGCCATTTTCAGCCGGCCTTGGAATTCTTGGCAGACTTCATCTGGCAAGAGCATCGTCACTTCATCCTGATCCGCAAGCATGGCCGAAAAGGGAAGGCTCGCTTCGGCGACGATAGCGGCCGCAACGGTGATGCCGTTTGCCGGCAGCTTCAACAATCGATAGTCCGACTCGTCGCTGCGAAACTCACAGGTACGCAGTACTTCGTCAACTGTTTGAGACATCAAATGTCACTCGTCGAATTGATAGGTCGCTTCGGCATAATAGCGCACGCTGCGTTCAGCCAGCTTCCGCTGCAGCCATTGCTTCAACTCCCGGTTTTTATCTTCGAGCGGGCTTTCCTCGCGCAGCTTGCACATAGGATAATTGAGCTTAAGCGCCCGCCCGTGGATGATATGGCGGCTTACGCCTGGCGGCAAGAAGGCTTCTTTCATCGCCGCGTCAATAATGTCTTGGGGCTGATACCCCGGGAACATCACAAGCGCGATCGCGTATGGATAGAGGGACCAGATCTGATTGGGATCGGTCAATGGACTGCGATACAAGGTTGCGTGGCGATGATATGATTCGACGACCCGGCGCAATGTGGCGTTTTTCTTAAAGAGATTGTCCCCGCTGGCATGGATGCCGTAAACCGGCCCTTCGTGCAACAGGACCTGCGCGACTGCGCTGGAATCCCAGCCGTCTCGAATATCTATGTCGGGGACGGCTTCCAGCCGGCGAAGGAACGCGTCCGTCTCCCAATCCGATACGATGTGTTGCCATACACCCAGCTCGATAAACTGCGATTCATAGTCGACGACCTGAATCAAGATGTGGTCATAATCCAGATATTTGAGCGAGCTATGTCGATTGGCGCCGTCCATCAGAACATATTTGCCGTTGCCGAGGGCGGCAACAACGGGCGGATTCGTGAAGTACTCAGCTTGCCGCAAGCGAGAAATCAAGGGTTGTGATCGCTGCATGTCGCTCTTTTCGTGCGGCAAGACGTCATCAATGTGGACGATCCGCAAATCTGGCGGCGGAGAACTTATTGGATTCGTCTTCATGCAGTTCCTTTGTACAATATCCCAATAGATTATCACGAAGAAATCTTGACGGCAATTGCGCCAAAATCGTTTCTATGAGGGAGCTACAGATGGGAGCCAAGCAACAGGGCGCAGACGCGACCCAGCACCGTTGGCTGACGATGCCACGAACCTTGTCGTTTGTCATAAACGGCGGTGATGTCTTGATGATGAAGCGAGATGCCAGCAAACGCGTTTTCCCAAATCAATACAATGGCTTGGGCGGTCATGTCGAACGTGACGAAGACGTCCGCAGCAGCGCGCTGCGAGAGATAGAAGAAGAATCGGGTCTGATTGTACATTCGCTTCGTTTGCGCAGCATCCACAATATTGATGCTGGCGAAGCCAGTGGCATCCTGCTTTTTGTTTTTACAGCGATTAGTGACAGTCGAGACCTAAAGCCGGACAGTCCGGAAGGCACGCTGGAATGGATATCAATTGACAAGGTACTGGACTATGATCTGGTCGAGGACCTGCCGCAGTTGCTCCCGCGCGTTCTTAACTTGCCAGACGGGCAGGACCCGCTGTACGCGCATGTCGGTTACGGTGAGGAAGATCAGATAAGATTGCGATTCGCAGAGCCGGCGTGAATCGGCTGCTCTGTACAGATCGGCAGCGTCCAGTATGGTTGCTTTGAAGAATCGATTGTCGCTGGGCTTGCACATGCGGTATCGCGGATGCGCCAGCGCTACAGCGTCGACTTTGGCGTTCAATGGATGGGAGCAGGCGGGCGCGAACCGGTGTTAGAATATGTTTCACAGTTCTTGCTTGACGAGAAGTGGTACCAAGTAAGTAATGAGAATGCGAAAATGCTTTTATTCCACCCCACCCCCCGGCCCCCTCCCCGACGCATCAGGGAGGGGGAGCGCATTTGGCGGAATTGGGATTAGATTCATGATTCTCACAATAAATGCAATTGCTTCGCATTATTTTATTGGAACTACTGAGTAAGCATGGATCCATTCGCGAAAATGCCGCGGAGTTGCGAGTAACGGGATTAGTCAATGTCTGAACCGACGCCGGCAGCGCTTTCAGATGCGGAAGCTGATAGGCAGCAAGAAGATGGTCGCAAAAGGACCAGTCGCTTGCGGACTGTCGGATGTGGACTGCTGGTGCCGCTTTGGTTTATGCTCTTGCTGACGCCATGCGCGCTATTTTACTTGGCGGCGAATGGCGAAATACGAATCTGGCAGGACAATGTCCCTGATCCGTATTCACAGCCGCGTCTGCTGATTTCCTTAATCAGTGAAATGGGTGATCGCGGCCTGCGCATCGAAACTTCGTCAGTCTTTAATCCAGAAGCTGATAACCTGTCGACATGTGTGGAGACAAAGGTGCGATTTCTACTTTGGGAAACGCGAGGCGGCAACCAGGACGTTACATATTGTGAATGCTATGGGCGGGCGGACGCGGAATCAGCCTGGGCATGGGACCGAACGTACGGAAACAGTTGTACGACAGCAGAATAGGCAAGCATAGGGAACGGAAGGATGGAACTCCTTCAGAACATTGATCCGAGTCTATTGCCATATATTGGCGTTGCTTGCGCGCTGCTGTGCTTGATATTGATTGTCATCGGCTTCGTCTTGCAAGCCGTAAGCGGGTTCTTCGATGTGATTGTCGGCTTGATGGAGATCGTTGTGGAGATACTTCAAGGCGGTCCGGTAGCCTGGTGTGGCTGTGTGCTGCTCGTTGCGGGATTGCTTGGATGTTCGGGGCTGGTATTCCTGTATTTGAACGCCCCCGCCAGTTGCGCCGAGCACGCAACTAACTTCTGTCGCTGGTTTGGCTTTATCCCCTGATCCAGTTGAATTTCTAACGCCGATAAAAGAAATATACTTTGCATCGCTAAATAAATTGCAGTAAAATGACAGTAGCCATTTACGTTGGAGTTTACCTTTGGCAACGAGCGCCATAACACTTGTAGAATCTGAAATCTACGCGGCGGAGATCGACAAAGGCGGTCTTTGGCTACGCAACAAACGATGGGACCTTTTCTTCATCACTTTGAGCGTAGTTGTGGTGCCTTTGCCCTATGTCCTGTACCTGCTCGGCGTGCAATTGGGCATGGACGACGACTTTAGCCGAAACTTGGTCAACGCCTTTGTCGCAATTGCTATCGGCGGACCGCACATGATGTCTACATTCCTGCGCACAGGTTTGGACGAGGGCTTCAAAGAGCGGTATCCAACGCTGATTCGATCCTCGATCATAATCCCCGTCATCGTCATATCTCTGGCCTTCCTGAACTTGAACTTGATGCTCACGTTTTTCTTCTTTTGGGCCTCGCTTCATGTCCTTCATCAGGTGACCTATATCGTCGAGCTTTACAACCACAAGGAAGCGAAATTCGTGCGCAAGAGCGCATTGAGCCCGGTGTCGAGGTTCATTGATTACGCCATTGTGCTGACCAGTCTGTTTCCAATTGCGATGTGGAAGATCAGTCAAGGGCAATTTGAAATCGGCCAGAACGACCTGGGAGAGGCGATTCCGGATCTATTTCAACAGCCGCACAATCCCTGGTTCTTCATTCTCGTGACAATCGTATTTGTGACAGCGCTTGTCGCGTATTTGTACAAGTCGCTTGTCGAATATCGTCACGGCACGTTGAATATACCCAAGTTTGTATTCATCGGCTTGACGGTAACCGTGGCGTTTTTCACGCCAATGCTTCCCAATCTTGATACGGCATTCCAAGGTCTGAATACCTGGCACTCGTTCCAGTATTTGGCGATAACCTTTTACATTATCAAGATTCGGCAAATGATTGGCAACCTGGAGGGGGATGCGCCGCTCGTGGCGAAGTTCAGCCGACGGACCAAAGACGCTCGCGCGCTTTATGCGTTCAGCGCAATGTTGCTTCTAGGCTCGGGGGTCATTTTCTTACTGGTCTACGGCCTGGCCGGCATCGTCAAACCGGGTATTGACGGCAACAGTCACTTTGATATCGCATACTACACGGCAATCCTGTCGTTCCTTTGGATCCACTACTACCACGACCATTTTCTGTTCACTGACTTTGAAGCTCTCGACGGCGCCTTCGAGTCTTAGCGCTGAAGAGCCGCCGGAGCTACGGGAAGACTTGCTGAACCCACTGCAGCGGGTCAATATTCACGCCATTAAGCCAAGCTTCCCAGTGCAGGTGGGGACCGGTGCTTCTACCGGTTGAACCAATGGCGCCGATGATTTGACCGGAAGTCACTTGCTCGCCCAGGCTCACTTGAATGCTGTTTTGGTGCGCGTAAGCCGTATACAGCCCCCAGCCATGATCAATGACAGTTGTGTGACCGCGAATGTTGAGCATATCCGCCAGGACAACTGTGCCGTCGGCCGCGGCTAAAACCGGGGTTCCCGTGGCGCCTGCGAAATCGACGCCATGATGATAACGGTCGTAGGCGCTGCCGTTATACGAACGAAGGATGCCAAAACGCGCGTTCATCGTTGCCGCGGCGGGCAGGCTGAGCGATGCGTCCCAGTATTTCTCTTCGGTGAATGGCGTTGTTACCCGGACCAGCAGGGCGCGCTCTTCGCTCTCCACGGCTGGCGACAACAATTCGCTATTGTCTATTGAAATGGACTGATAGCCATATCCTCCGGCTATGATTTGCAGATTGGCCGCGATCGAGACCGATGTCGCTTCTTCGTCAACCAGGTTGAGCCGCAGCGGGTAAACGCCTTGTTCAGTAAACATCGGGACGCCGACCATGACGTTGTGACGCGTGTTGTCTTCGCTTGCGATGATACGCAATTCCTGTCCTAAAAACGTGCCGCTGACTTCAACTGGAACCGTCGTCTGGACTTTGAAACGGGCGGTTCTCCCTTCTTCAAGTATCAGCGGATCTATCGTGAACGAAGCGACGATATCCGGCAGGTCATGAGCCAGTCGAGGGGGTTCGATGCCGGGAATAACGAGTCGCTGACCGATGAAGATCTTGGTTGGGTCCTGCAAGTTGTTTTGCTTGGCGATGTCGCTGACTGTCATGTTGAAGCGCATGCCGATGTCGAATACGGTATCACCCGCCTCAACCGTGTGGACAAAGGCGAAATTGGGATCACCCAGTATGAGCCTGGCAGGATTAGTCGCGCCGGCGGATATCGGCTGTGAAGACGACGGCGTTGATTCTTCAGCGACGGATTGGACCAAGGTCGGCGTTGGCTCTGCCTCGAGCTCTCCTGGCACAATTACAAGACGCTGCCCGACATAGACTTCCGCATCTTGGGCGAGCCCGTTTAGAGACAACAGCTCGTCTACGGTCTTTCCGTAAGCAGTCGCGATGCTGTGAATGGTTTCGCCAGCCAGGGCGGTATGCGCGAGCGGTTCATCCGGCACGTCCTGTAAGAGGGGAATGATCAGGCGTTGGCCGACGACGATGCTATCGTTATCAGTGATACCGTTGGCTTTGGCCACCTCATTGGCGAAGAGATCGTACTGCAAGGCAATGCGAAACAGGTTTTCGCCGCGCTGCACCACGTGCACTGTCAGGACGGAATTGCTTTGCCCTTGCGCCAACAGCAAGTACGAGAAACTTAAGAACATGCAAAGCAAGATGAAATAACTCAGAGCGCCGCGCGTCTTCAAAGTGGCTCCTTGTCAAAGACCAACATATCCCCGATACGCGCCCAATCCCGCACGGCGGGCGAGTCGGGCAGATCGAACAAGGACCGCGGATTGGCAGGCAGTTTGTCGACCATCAATCCACGCTTGTCCAAGCAAATTATGCCTATGCTAATGCGCATTTCAATTGTATGTACAGCGGCAGTAGTTCCAAGTAAGTCGTGCGACACTTTGGCAGGTTGTTTTGCTGGCGGGCGAGCCAAGGCTCGCCCCTACAAGCTGCTGGATTGACGTGATATGTAAGGTTTCGAATGCTTCTCGTGCCCTCATAAAAACTCGGTGTACTCGGTGGCTAGATTACAATTACTTACTTGGATTTACTGGCGAATACAAGATTTGATTTCGATAAAACAAAGATAGCGCCTTTGTTCTCGGCAAGACGCGAATTACAGCCCTCGCAGCCGACAGCAGAAGCTCGCGCGGAATTTCGCGCGAGCTAATGTAACGTTGTTGATTCGAGCGTAGGTGACGACAGTCCATTTGCTTATCCCGGAATGGTCAGCACCTGCCCTGGAAACACAGTGTCATAGTCGATGATGTTATTGAATGAGGCCAATTCGACCACACTCACGCCAAAGCGCTGCGCGATTTGGAACAGCGTGTCCCCGGCTTGTACAGTGTATGTCGTAGGCGCGGACGTTGGGATTGGCGTAGGCGAAGGCACCGATGTAGCCGTCGCGGTCTGATCCCCGGTTGGCGTTCCTTCTCCCGGGGCGGCCGGGATTTGCAGGACTTGGCCAGGGAAAATACGGCTGGGATTAGTTAGGCCGTTCAACCGTACAATCGCTTCGATCGTCGTGTTGAACTGAGTCGCGATTTGGTCGAGCGTGTCGCCGATCTGCACCGTGTAGGTTGTATAGGAGGTAACCGTTGATTCCGCAAGCGCCGTCAAATGGATCTGAGGGGTGGCCGTCGGCAAAGGCGTTGGATCGGGAGTTGGAATCAGCAAGACCAGACCGACAGCTAATTGGTCCGGATTTTGAATGCCATTCAGTTGTAACAGCGCCTCGACCGTTGTGCTATAAGCCACGGCGATATCCAAAAGTGTATCGCCTGTCTGTACGATATAGACCACAGGCGTCGCAGTTGGTATCGGCGTCTCAGTTGGCGTCGGTGTCTCGGTAGGCGGGACGGGCGTTTCCGTAGCTGTTGGCAGGTCGGGCGGCAAGGGCGTTTCGGTCGGATCGGGCAGATTGATCGGCACGATCAGTTGTTGGCCGACAACGATCAACGAACTCGTGAGCTCGTTGGCCTCTATTATCGCCTCTTCCGAGCTGCCGTATTGAAGCGCGATGGCTGAGATCGTATCGTCCTCAGCGACCGTGTGGGTGACAGTTTCGGGATACTGATCAGAAATTGGAACGTCATCTGGACCCTCGGCGGCCGCCGCTTCTTCTGTAGCGGTTGGTTCAGCCGTATCTGTCGGGACCAGCGTAGCTGTTGGAGCAATCTCAGTCGTCGTTGGCTGATCGGTTGCCGTCGCATCTTGAGCGGCAGTGGCTGTTGATGTGGGCTCCAGGGTGGACGTGGCTTCATCCTCGCCCACAAGATCGTCATTGGTCTCTGACGTAGGCGTGCTGTCCACAACGACGACGTTCTGTGTTGCCGCCTCCAGTACCGCATCCTCCAGGTAAACATAGTTGTTGGCGACGGGCTCGCCGACGGTAGATTCGACGAATACCGTAATCGTAGCGCTCTCCGCTGCGGCAATCACCGAATACTGGTAGTAGGCGTTGTACAAGAAGACCGCAGTCGTTGACCAGACGATATCTTCGCTGGCGCCGTCTGTGCCGCCGGATGGATCAATACCGACTCTAACGCTGACGTTGCCGGGCTGCTCGCTGATATCCCAATCCTGGCCAATAGAAGACCATACCCAGGCGTAGATACTGAAGCGATAGTTTGCGCCGACGGTCAGATTCTCAACTTGCTGATAAACGCCGCCCTGGTGAGTCGCGTATTGGTTGAAATAAACTTGGGCTTTGCCAGGCTCATCGCCGCGCGTGCGCACAGTCTCTTCATTGTAGAAAGGCGCGTGATTGGCGTAAGCTGGGCTGGAATCACTGCGGGGTATGTGCCAAGCGTTCCATCCGGTGGCGACGTTTTGCGGCGCCTCACCGTCTTGCTCGACGAAATCTCCTTCAAAACCGGGATTGGTCAAGAGGTTTTCGGCAGTTTGTGGTTGTCCGTAAAAGACATTGAGAGCAAGACACAAGACTACAATGAAAATAAGCGCCGATAATCGTTTCATCGGTTACCCCCCGCGTATGAACTGCGTTCCGCGCCACACTTCCCGTATAAAAGACGCTATGTCGGTCAACTCGAACGGACCGATAATCTGCCGTCAAACAAGCGCGATTGTGACTTGAGATTCATTCCAGTATAGCGTAACCTTGCGAGGTCCGCCAAACGGCACGCTGCCTATTCTGCGTCGACGAGAAGCGCCCGAAGCGGTTTCCTACTTACAACAAAATTAACCAAGCTTCGGTAAAGAAACCGCGTCTTGCAAAGACTCCGACAGCGTTTAGCATTGCCAGGCGCAAGGTGACTTAATGGAGGAAGTAAGCGTTGAAGTTGCACGAATATCAATCCAAGTTCTTGTTTCGCGATTTCGGGATACCAATTCCTGAAGGCAAGGTTGCGACGACAGCCGACGAGGTGCAGCGAATCGCTGCCGAGCTGGGCGGTGTTGTTGTCATAAAAGCGCAGGCGCATGTCGGCGGTCGCGGGAAGGCCGGCGGTGTCAAAGTAGCGAAGAATGCCGAAGAAGCCCGAGCTTATGCCGAACAGATCCTTGGGATGGACATTAAGGGCTTGCGCGTCGAGAAAGTATTGGTCGATCCCGGCGCCGATATTGAGCGCGAGATCTATCTCGCGATCACCAATGACAGAGGGGCGGGTCGGCCATTGATCATGACGTCGATGGACGGCGGCATGGATATTGAAGAGCTTAATCGCGAGCGACCTGACGCGATCACGCGTGAACATATTGATCCAATCTTGGGATTGCAGGGATTCCAGGTGACTTACATTGCCAGCGCGATGGGCATGCCCCGGGCGCTGTGGCGTCAATTCGGATCAATCCTTCGCGGTCTTTACCGGTGCTACGTGCAAAGCGACGCGGAACTCGCGGAAATCAACCCCTTGGTTATCACTGGCGGGGGGGATCTATTGGCGGTCGACGGGAAAGTTATCATCGATGACAATGCGCTCTTCCGCCAGCCGGCGCTATCAGCCGAACGCGATGCCAGCGACGAACTTGAGTCGGAATGTCAAGCCCGCGAAGCGGGAATCACCTACATAAAGCTGGATGGCCAAATCGGCTGTATGGTCAACGGCGCTGGTTTGGCAATGACGACAATGGACATGACCAAGCTCTATGGAGACGCGGATGGGATCGGTCCGGCGAACTTCCTAGATATCGGCGGCGGAGCGACGCCCGAGCAAGTTGCCACGGCTTTGCGCATCATCCTCTCCGACTCAAACGTGAAGTGTGTTCTCTTTAATATTTTTGGCGGGATCACCCGTTGCGACGAAGTAGCCAACGGCATCTTGACAGCCTACAACGAGGTGAAACCGGACGTCCCGATGGTTATTCGACTGCAAGGCACCAACGCTCCTGCTGGAAACCGCATCATCAGCGAAGCGCAGATCCCCAACATCATGAGCGCCCAGACCTTGACTGACGCCGCCAAGATGGCTGTCGCCGCTGTGAAGGAAGGGGCTTAGCATGTCGATTCTCATTGATCGTAGTTCCAAAGTTCTGGTACAGGGCATAACCGGGCGACAGGGCGGCTTCCACGCCAAGCTCATGATGGAGTACGGAACAGATGTCGTTGGCGGCGTCACGCCTGGGAAAGGCGGCGAGTGGTTTGAGGGCAAGCCGGTCTTCGACACCATGCGTAAAGCCGTCGAAACAACCAATGCCGATGTCAGCCTGGTGACAGTGCCGGCGCGTTTTGCCGCGGACGCCGTGATGGAAGCTGCGGACGCTGGCCTCCGACTTGTTATTTGTCTGACCGAGCATATCCCGGTCTCGGACATGATGAGGGTAGTCAGCTATTGCGCGCAAAAAGGAACGCGCTTGATCGGTCCCAATTGCCCCGGCGTGATGACGCCCGGGCAAGCGAAAGTCGGCATCATTCCCGCGATGGTGGCGGCGCCGGGAAACGTAGGGGTGGTATCCAAGAGCGGGACCTTGACCTACGAAGTCGGTTTTGCCATGAAAAATGCCGGTATCGGCAACTCAACTATTGTCGGGATTGGCGGGGACCCGGTCATTGGCACGACCTTTGTCGAAATTCTCGAAATGTTTGAGAACGATCCGGAAACAGAAAAAGTAGCATTGCTGGGCGAAATCGGCGGCAGCGCGGAGATCGTCGCCGCCGAATATATCAAGAATGCGATGACAAAGCCCGTTGCCGCCTTCATCGCTGGGCGCAGCGCCCCCCCGGGCAAGCGCATGGGACATGCCGGCGCGATTGTCGATGGCGGCGAAGGATCCGCCGAGGAAAAGATCCAAGCGCTGGAAGCGGCCGGCGCGCGCGTCGCGGCGAATCCTGAAGAGATCCCTGGATTGCTAAGCTAGCGCGCTTCAGTCAGGGAGCTTGCGTATCAGGGCTGCCGGGCACCTCGTGATGCAGGCGGCAGCGCGCTTCATAGGATTCCTGGGCGCCTACCAATATGATGGGATCATGGTAGGAGGCGGGCGCGCCGTTAACCAGACGTTGCGTACGGCTGGCGTTTTCTCCACAGACGACGCAAATTGCATGTAGTTTGACAACTTCTTCGGCGATGCTCAACAGTTGCGGCATCGCGCCGAAGGGCTGGCCTCGGAAATCCAGATCAAGCCCGGCGATGATCACGCGGATGTTGAACTTGTCGACGAGTTCCTGCACCACGCCGACGATCCCCGCGTCAAAGAATTGAGCTTCGTCAATCGCGACGACAGTCGTAGCGTCGTTTGCGAATTGCAGGATCTCGCTGGAGTCCAGTACCGGGACCGCAGCAACCGTCTGGCCCGTATGACTGGTAATATTTTGAATCCCGTATCGGTCGTCGAGGCTGGGCTTGAATACCTTGATCTTCTGCTTGGCGATAATGGCGCGCCGCACGCGCCTTATCAGTTCCTCGGTCTTGCCACAGAACATGCTTCCGCAAATGACTTCAATCCGACCCGAATGCGTCTGCATTTAGCAAGCGTCCCTCAATTATGGACAGTTGGATCGACCGCGAGACCTTTGCCGGCATGTGGCATAAGTTGTGGAGCGGGGGCAAACAAGTGAAAGCGAGGCATCGCTTTTCACATCAGGCGAGCCGTCAATTGGCGATTTCGTAGCCCTTGACGCGCAGCGTTTTCTTGAGATCGCTCAATACCTTGCGCCCGATGCCCTGGATCGCCAGAATGCTTTCCTCATCGCCTTCATCGCCAAGGCGAGTCAATACGTCGGCGACCACGTTGATGCCATTGTCTTCCAGAATGTTGGTGTAACGCGTACCCAGGTCCAGCTCGCGAATAGGCAACTCCAGCGGCGCCCGTTCCGCCTCCCGCTGTTCTTGCTCGCTACGGATCTCGTCACGCTGCTTCAGCCGCTTCATGAACTTGTCGACGCGCCCCTCGGTATCGACAATACGCTGCTCGCCCGTATAAAAGGGGTGACAGTTGGAACAGATTTCTACTGTCAGGGATTCGACCGTGGCTCCGGTCGTCCAAGTTGTGCCACAGGTGATGCAGCGGACTCGCGCCTCGTGCCAGACGGGGTGAATCGCTTCCTTCATAACTTCCTCCACGCATTCACGGCTCGGCAGAGTGGTGTGAATGACTTACTGAGCCAATTGATTAGTTCAGGGTCTGGCCCGTCTTCTGGTGCGTTTCGTAAACGCTGATGCGCTTTTGCCCTTTGCGTCCGCGCATTTTTTCGAATGTCACAAAACCCGCGCGGGTGGCGAATATGGTGTAGTCTTTGCCCATGTCGACACCTTCGCCGGGATGGAATTTGGTGCCGCGCTGACGCACGATGATGTTCCCGGGTATAACAAATTGTCCCCCGTAATTCTTTACGCCAAGCCTTTTTGAGTTGCTGTCGCGGCCGTTGCTGGACGAGCCGCCGCCTTTTTTATGCGCCATTGTGAAAGGTCTCCTGCTCGACCGGTCAAATCGAAATTTCGTCAATGCGCAAACGTGTGTAGTATTGACGGTGTCCTTGCTTGCGCCGGTAATTTGTGCGCTGGCGATATTTGTATACGATGATCTTTTTGCCGCGGAACTGGTCCACAACAGTGGCCGATACCGAAGCGCCCTCGACCCGTGGTTGACCAATAACTGTGTCGTCGCCATTGGCAACCAGCAAGACGTCGCCGATCTCTATCGAGTCGCCAACGTCGTTCGGCAGGCGGTCTACATCTATTGTCGCGCCGACTTCCGCGCGATATTGTTTGCCGCCACTGCGGATGATTGCGTACATGATGGGATTCTCCAACCTTCGCTTCTGTTCTCCGCGGCGGAGGCTCTGTTCGGCTCCACAAACGGGGAAAATTGGTCTAACAGTAAAACACCCTGCACTGGGTTGCAGGGCGAAGGGAAGTATATACCTTGGCAGCCTGGTCGGTCAAGGCGCATTTTCGCGGTGGGGGGCATTTCAATATTTTGGCAGGATGTCCTACGACTTGTGAAAGAATATCGCCCTTTAACGAGTTCTGCACAAGAATTAAACACAGAGGACACAGAGAGCACAGAGAAATGATTTATTTGAATAGGTGTTCTTCGTGTCTTCGTGGTTAATTATGCTTTTGAAGGGTAAAGCCATGTGCCTTGCCAATACTCTGAAATGCTCCCTTTCGGGGTAGTGTATAGAAGTCGGTTGAAATTAAAGTTGTTCATTTCACCGAAAAAGCGCGAAGAACACGCAGAAGTAGTTCCAAGTTAGTCGTGCGA
>DAOULD010000055.1:0-25858 GCA_034420635.1 Anaerolineae bacterium
GAACAAGTCTACAATGTGGGAACAACTCATTTGCAAGGTCTGGCGTCCGGTGCGAAGCGACGGGCTCGTTATTTTGTGTGAGCCAAGTTGTGACTTGCGAGCGACTGTGGTGACTCTCCTATATTGAACTCGCAATAGAGTCGTATCCGCGTTTTCACCACCGGCAGATATCCTTCCCCAGCGCTTAGGGAAGACCAACCAGACGGATGCCGATTGACGAGAAGCGCACGCGCGGCTCCAGATAATAGCGAAACGAGGTCTGCGCCCGGTCGCAGGGGCTGACAAAACTGCCGCCCGCCACCGCGCGTCGCTGGTCGCGTCCGTTTTCCGTTGCCGCCGCCGTGTTCATCGTCCACTCCCAAAGATTGCCCGCCATATCGTAAACCCCATAAGGACTTGCCCCCTTGTGGTAGCGGTTGACAGGCGTAGTCATCTTTAGTCCGCTTTCCAGCGTATTGCAATGCTCTTCGTCATAGTCGTCGCCCCAGGGGAAATAGCGATCGTCATCTCCCTTGGCGGCGCGTTGCCACTGCGCAATGGTTGGCAGCGCAATCTTCATCTTGAGCAGGCTGCCCAGCCAGTTGGCGAATGCCCTTGCCTCGTACCAGTTCACATTTTCTCGCGGGCGTTCGTCGCCGGCAAAGCGCGACTCCGCGATGCCTTTACCTTGCTTGAACCAGCGCATCGCGTGTTCGGAATAATTCCACCAGCGCGCGTTCTTGTAGCCGTCTTCCGCTCTGGCAAAAATATCGAATTGCGCGTTGGTCACGGGGTACATGCTCATCACAAAATTATCAACCTGGACGATCATCTCGCCAAATTCTTCGTCCGCGCCAACGATGCTGGAGATTGCCACTGTACCATACGGAATATCGCACCACTGTAACATGGGCAAGATTTCCTCTGCGGACGCCTCTTCCGGGACGACCTTCCGCGACTCACTGGCTTGATTGCTCGCGGGGGCTTGCCTGTTGCTGGAGGCTTGCGGAAGCTTGACAACCTGGCTGCTGAAACCGCGCCTGTCCCTTTCTTCAGGGCTCTCTTCCAGCTGTGGCTTGCTGATGGTTTGGCTTTTGAATTGCTGCGGATCTTGCGTTGCGGCCGCCGGTTTGGAGTTGTTGTAGCCCCGCGCCTCGATGGATCCCTTGAAATCACAAAGGCGCTGCAATCCTTGAGGATCGTAGTCACCGAACTCCCTGATGAATTCAGCCAGGGCTTGGCATGCCATTTCCCGCGTGCTTTCGAAGGCGAAGAGCGCAACGATGTGCTGATACTCGCGTTCCACCTCTCGGGATTGCGACCTTTCCGCCACTTTGGATTCGGCGATCCGAAGCAGATTGTCCAGTCGAACGAAGCGAGACTGATAGCCGCTGGCTTGCGCCTGGCGCAACAATACGATCGCATTGTCATAATCGCCCTTTTCCAAAGCCCGAACCGCGCTGCTCACCAATTCTACCGGATTCGACCTGGAGACCGGACCGTCGCCAATGGGCTCGGTCGGCGCGGGCGCTGGACTCGCCGTTCCCTGCCGGCGCTCGACGACCAAGATTGAATTCAGCAACTGCGTCACGTTTTCCACAGTCAGCTTTTCCGACAGATCAACGTATTGCCAGTCTCTCATTTTGTCTGGCAGCACGGTGTCTTTGTTCAGCAGTACCGGGATGACGTGACGTTTGAGCCGCCGGGCGATTTCCAGTTCCCGCCGGCAGTAAAGGGATGCGACAGAATCGGGCGAAAGCAAATAGATAAAGACTTCGCACCAGTCCAGACGTCTCAGGATTTCTTTCCACCAGTCTTGACCCGCGTACAGCCGCTGATCGTACCAAACATCGTGCGCATGCAGGGTCTCGATGATTCGGATGCAATAGGGTTTGTCCACCCGGGCGTAGCTGACGAATATCTTCATGCTTCAGTTCGCTTCACCGGTTGCGGCGCGGCGTCGATGGCGGCTCTGCTTTCCGGACTATCAATTCGCCGCAGAGCCGCGATGGCAAAGTCTCGGATAGACTGTTCTTCCCATGCTGGCTTGCCGTCGTCGCTCAACAGCCGCGCCAGCGTCGCTATATCGTCCTCATCAAAAACTGGCGCCAGCGTCTTGGCCGCGTGCCAGCGCAAGTGGATGAATTCATCGCTCAGCGCATGGTCGAGATGCTCGCGCGCCAAATTTGGATTGATTTGCTGAAGTGATTTAAGCGCGGCCAAGCGAACGAAGCTGTCCTCGTCGCCTCTGAAGGCGTCGGCCAAAGCGCGTATCGCTTTAGCCTGTCCCAGCTCGCCCAGCGCTTCCGCAACAGCCTCCCGAACCGCTTGCTGCGGACTGCCCAAAAGTGGGATCATCTTGTCAATTGCATCTGCGGCGCTATGTACCACCAGCGCGCGGATCGCGGCAACTTGCACGATCCAATTGGGATCTCCCAGACGCAGGGTCAAAACGCGCTTTGATTCCGCATCTGGCAGCCAAGCCAGGGCTTCCGATACCGCCCAGCGCACGTGCCAGTTCTTGTCTTCTGTGGCGGCGCAAAGCAGGCGCAATACCGCGTCATGATCTCTGCCCCGCAGATGCCTGGCGAACTTTCGCAAGAACTTCGCCGCCTTTTGCGTTCGTCCCCAGTCATCGTCTCGCAGCAGTTCCAGGGTCCGCAGAACTTTTTCCTCGTCGCTGAAAGCCTGGCTCGGCTGCGCGGCTATCTCGGCTGAAGCGGCGCCCAGGGACGGGTTGGCTGCCTCCAGTCGCTCCTCGGTCCCCGCAGCCTCCGAGATCGCCGCAACTGCTTTAGCAGCGAGCTCGCCAATAGTTGCGGCTTTATCGCGCGGGCGGCGCCGGTCCTTTCGCAGCCGGGACAAGGCGTCGAGCGCAGGCGCGAATTTGCCCGCCTCGAGGATATCGATCGCTGCGGCCACCGTGCTTGACTTGTCGCTGTCCAGCAATTCCAGCAAGTCATCGAGCGCCAGGTCGGGACAGTCTTTCAGGAGTTCCGCCACCGCATCGACAATCGATTGTTGCGGGTCGGACAAAGCCGCCACCAACGCTTTGCGCGCCGTTACCTGTTCCGAAAAGCGCCACAAGATTTCGTAGGTCGCCAAGCGCACCAGCGCCTCGCTATCGCTTGTCATATCAAGCAAATGCGGCAATGAATTGGCGGGGGGATACTCAGCCAATCGCTTTAGAGCCCGGTGCCGCTGTTGCCAGTCCTGGTGCCGCAGTTGACGTTCAATATCATCTGGTATGCCGTCGTCCGGCGGCGCCAGGGCAGGTGGCAACTCCGCTTGAGCGCTTAAGCCCTCCAGCGTTTGATCGCCGTACAAAAGAGCCCCCAGATTGCTGCCGGCGATAACGGTGGACTCAGGCGGGTTTTCCAGTACCTGCGCTATATCATCCAACAATTGTCCGAAGTGATCACGCTTGGGCAAGTGCTTGATTGCTCCCGCCATTACGCTTCTCATTTGCTCGGCCTTCTTGTGGCCCGCGATCGCCGCTTGAAGGACCTCGGGCAAGTCAGCCTTGGCGCCCGCCAACTGCGCCAATCCAATTGCCAAATCGCTCTCATCGCGCTCGACCATCGCGTCGTAGAATTCAGGATTGAGCGTCAGGCGCCCCTCGTCGGCAAGAGCGAGCAACCTGCTCGATACAGCTCTGCCGCGCGATCGCAGCCCCTCGACGACGGACTGAAGATGCTCGGGATTTTCTTGTGCCCAGCGCAAAAGGCTCACCAGAATATCAGAATAGGCGTAGTTCATCAGGGCAAGCACGATCTCGTCCTGGGGCAGCCCTTCTCCGCTTTCCAGATAGTCCAGCAAGAGCACCGCGGTCGGCAGAAACTTGATTTGGCCGAGCATCCAAAACGCATTAGCCTGGATATGCGGGTCCGGGTTCATCGTCAGCTTGACAAGATACGATACGGCGAGCCAAAGTCGGTAATCCGCAATGGTTTCGATGACTGGCGTCGGCGAATAGCGGTCTACAGTCGAGACTATTTCAAGGAAATCAATCGACAAGTCGAGACGCAGCGCCAGTATTTCTTTCCAAAGCCACAATTGGTCGGTCTTGTCATAACTTGACATTTGACTGACGAGCGACTCCGCCGTCTTTTCAAAATCGGGCATGCTATTGACGCAAGCGCGAAATGCCGAACGCGCGGCGGTATTCTGCGCCCCGACTTGTACCAATTTGTCGATCAAGGTCTCTTGCGCCGATTCGTATATGGTCGGATGTCGTTCCAGGCAAGCGCTGGCAAGGAATGGGTCAGTCTCGGCAATCTCTTCGATCACATCCAGGACTTCTTCGTCAGCCAGGTTATCGACCAGAACGAGGATCAAGGGGTCCCATTTCTGCTCTATGCGCGCGCCCTTTGCAGTGAACTGCGGCACGGTCAAGTATCGTTGCAAGCCATGCTTGCTGATGTGTCCGGCTGCCAAATACCGCTGGTAAATGGCCGAGCGAAATCGCAGGAAGGCTCCTGCCTGCTCCAGGATTCCAATCTCGATTGAGTAGTCAACCAGCAACTTGTCAGATTCTTGCTTTTCCGCATCCTTGCGAGGAATCTGTTGCTCGGTCTCCAATTGCATCATGTTCCACGCCAGATTACGGGTGAAGTCGATCAATTGCCTGGAATCAACGCTTCCGCTTGCCGATGCCATTTGCTGGCTGCGCGAGACTATCAGGGCGGGCAGCGGATTGCTCTGCCAATGATTGACCGCCAAAGCTGTATCGGCGGCGACAAGCTCGATGCCCAGGGACAGATGGTCCAGTTGATTGCGACTTATGGCGGGCTCTTGCTGGCGCAGTATCTGCCGGAAATTATTGAGTTGATCCAGGGGCAAGCAAGCCGAAGCCAGTTTCAAAGCGAGACCTGATGTTATTGGTCCCGGCGACAATACCGGCGCTTCCGGATCGCTCGCGCTTTGCCTGCTCGCCAGCAGGACAAACCTGTGATCAGCGCTGGCGGATCTCCAGGCGCTCAGTTCAGCCGCATAGCTGGGAAAGCGCTTGATCAATTCAGGCCAATTGTTCAAAAAAAAGACCGCCGAATTGCTTTCCAGCCAATGTTTCCAATAAGAAATCAACTGCCATTCCGATTCCATAAACGAGGACAAGGACGGATTCGCTTCATCCCATTTCATCAGCTCCAGCCAGATAGGCAGGGGCGCATGACTATCGCGCAGCGCGGCGTGCGCGTGGACAAGGCTGAGCAATCTCGCGAAAAACATCGTGCCGCTGCCGCCGTCGCCTTGCAGAGCGAAATGGCTTTCACCGGCCGCCCACTGCAACAGGTCTTCAATGACCAGAGAGCTGTCGGCATGGCTGGCGATGAACTCCCAGTCCTGCAGCAGTTCTACCGGATAAGCTCGCGGACGAACTGACTGCCGCGATTGTCCCGACTCGACGCGAAGAGAAGTCCAGGCCATGGGTAGCTTGGCCAGGTGCAGTTCGGCATCGGCGATGTAGTTTCGCAGATAACCGGATCGTTCGCCGGTCTGCTGAGCCGAGTCGGATTGGGGGATCTGGTTGAGCAAGTTTTCCACGCTGAGTTCGTCAGGCTCATCGAACCAGCGGCGGAAGTCGGTCCAGTCATCAAAGGCAAAATCGGCGATTTTCTCCGTCGAGAAGTCCCGGGGAATAACGGCAAACACCGGTATGTTTCGCCGTCGAAACTGTACGTATTCCTGTCGGCAATATTCGGTTTCGAGATAATCGTCCGAAACGATCACAAGCGCGCCGGTGGCAAGATGATATGCCCGGCGGATTTTTTCCTGCCAATCTTCAGTCGGGCTGACTTCAAAGCGATCGAGCCAGATATTCCGGTAATAGCGGATCAGCAGGTTGGCAAGCTTAAACGCGTACCGCAAATCGATGTTGTGGTAGGAAAGATAAATCAAGCTCTCGTTGATAACGGAACCTCGCGCCTCGTCCAGGGTTCTTTGTCCTCTCTTTGATTATACTATTGGCCGGCGAGGCTTCAATCGAATTCGGCGCTTAATCAGAGCAAACCTGACGCGATTGTCCTGATGCCTGCGTTGGTTTACATAGATTATCCAAGCTTTCTGCGTTACACTTATGCCGTGTAAAAGCATGGATTATCGGGCTCGGTTTGGATAAAATAGCGAACATGGAAGAGTATCCGTTCGAGTTGGACGACTTTGATCCTGACGCGGACATGATCACGTCCGAAGTCATTCAACCGGCTTTGAATGCGGCAGATCGCTCAATTGCCCGTCGCGCGAGCCTACAGATTCTCTATGAACTGGATTCGACCTGCCATCCCCTAGCGATGGTGTTGGACGCTCATCTTCAAGAACGACCGGAATCCTATGCTGTGCGTCAGATCATCCGTCGTTTCGTTGAAGGCGTGACCGCCAATCGAGAAAGTATTGACAGGCTGATTCAGCAATACGCGCCGGAATGGCCTATCGACCAGGTGGCCATCATCGATCGCAATATTCTGCGCATCGCCGTTTATGAGTATTTGCTGCAAAAGCGCGTGACTCCAGTCCCCGTGATTATCAACGAGGCGGTACATCTGGCACAGTTGTTTGGCGCCGAGAATTCGCACAGCTTTGTTCATGGCGTCTTGGGCACCGTCACGTCGGATGAAACAGTGGAGTTGCGGCTTCAAGCTGATGAGGTGGAAACACCATGAACATTTTTGGCGTTGGCGGCGCGGAGTTGATCGCAATCCTGGTCATCATGCTGGTCTTCGCCGGACCAAAACGGATGATCCATTGGTCCTATGTTTTGGGTCAGTACGTCGCGAAATTCCGCGTCATTTGGTCGCAGACGGTTGACCTGGTTCAGAAAGAGTTCGACGAGGCGGGCGTCGATATCAAGCTCCCCAAGGAACCGCCGACGCGTCAAAACCTGAACCGCAGCTTGGGCGAAGCCATGAAACCGATGACTAAGCCAATTCAAGACTCGATAGATGAAGTGAAGAAGGACGTTGACACCTTGCAAGAGGTTAGCGACTCCTTGAACAACAAGACGCCCAAGAAGGCTGATTCCGCGACCAGCAAAACGCCTGCGGCGGATATCGGCGCGCCGGAGAAAAAACCGTCAAAAGCAAGCGATTCCCTTAAAACTGCGCCCGCGAAATCGCCAAAAGAGCGCGCCGCCCCAGTCGAAGCGACTCCCGCAAATATGGGCGCCTGGAGTGGCGATGGCTACACAAAGGCAAACGAGCCAAACGCTAACGGCAAGGCAGTTGACTTGGGTACATGGTCGGCGACAGCGGTTGACGAATAGGTCCGTAGCATGGCGGAAGAACTGGAAATCGAGGAAGTTGAAGATGGTCATGAACTCCGGATGGGGTTCTTTGAACATCTTGACGAACTGCGCCACCGCTTGACGCGCGCGGTAATCTCGCTCGTCATCGGCACCGCCGTCGGTTTCTTCATCGCAGATCGCGCGCTGGATATACTGCGTGAACCTTTCTGCCGCATCCCTACGGTTGACAATTGTGAACTAACGATTCTCGACCCGACCGGCACCATCATTGTGTATTTTCGCGTTGCCTTGATGATTGGCGGTATCTTGTCAATCCCCATGGTCACTTATCAGATTTTGATGTTCATCCTGCCTGGTTTGACGCGCAAGGAAAAGCGCTATGTCCTCGCTTCCATTCCGGCAACAACCGCCCTGTTTCTGATCGGCACCGTTTTTTCCTGGTATGTCCTTTTGCCCCCGGCCTTGGGCTTTCTAAACAATTTTCAGCCGCAGATTTTCGAACCCGAATGGACCGCCGATCTCTACTTGAGCTTTGTCACGTCGCTGATTTTCTGGATGGGCGTGGCATTTCAAACGCCCTTGGTTTTCTTCTTGATCTCGCTATTGGGCTTTGTCAATTCAGCGACGTTGATCCGTCAGTGGCGGGTGGCGGTCATAGGCGCCTCCATTGCAGCCGCGTTGATTACGCCGACAATTGATCCGGTGAATATGTTTCTTGTCATGGCGCCGCTACTCACGCTTTATGCCTTGAGCATCGTGCTAGTCTATTTTGGCCATCGCATATCCGGCATTGATCGTAAGGACTAGGCATTCCGCTAACAAGACGCCCCTGGATGTGATAGAATACCGCAGTTTTGTACTTGGCCGGTCCTCGGCCGACTCGTATGCCTTGATGTGGAGAATTTGATGATAGCGGAGAAAACAAAGTTGATTGCGCCTTACGGCGGGGATTTGGTTAACTTGCTGGCGCCCTCAGATCAGCTGGCGGACAGGATGGCTTATGCGGGGGAGTTGCCCTCGCTTCAGATAAGCCCACGCGTGGCTTGTGACTTGGAATTGCTGGCGGTGGGCGCGTTTTCACCCTTGCGTGGCTTCATGAACCGAGCCGATTTTCAGTCTGTCCTGGATACGATGCGCCTGAGCGACGGCACGCTTTTCCCCATGCCGATAGCCTTGCCGGTCGGTCGCAAGGACGAGATCCAAGTCGGCAGCGATATTGCCTTGCGCGACAGCCGCAACAATATCCTGGCGATCCAGCATGTGGAGCAGCTTTATGCCTGGGATCTGGAAGAAACGGCGATCAAAGCATTTGGCAAGTTCGATACGCGACATCCGATCATCGCCGAAATGCACCGCTGGGGCAAGTTGAATATCGCGGGCAAGCTGGAAGTCTTGCAGTTGCCGCATCATCCGGATTTCGCCGAATTGCGCCGGACGCCAGCCGAGACGCGCGCCGTTTTGGAAAGTTATGGCCACGACAACGTCGTCGCCTTTCAGACGCGCAATCCACTGCACCGCGTGCACGAAGCCCTGACCAAACGCGCCGCGGCCAGCGTAGACGGGGTGCTGCTTCTGCACCCGGTTGTCGGCATGACACAGCCCGGCGATGTCGATCACTATACGCGCGTCCGCGTCTACAAGACGCTCATCGACAACTACTACGAAGAAGACCGCAGCCTGCTTTCGCTGTTGCCGCTGGCGATGCGCATGGGCGGACCGCGAGAAGCGGTCTGGCACGCCATCATTCGTCGCAATTATGGCGCCAACCATTTGATTGTCGGGCGCGATCATGCCGGTCCCGGCGCCGACTCGCTGGGCAATCCCTTTTACGGTCCCTACGACGCCCAGGACCTGGTCTTGGAACATGCGGAAGAATTGGGTGTTAAAGCGGTGCCCTTCACCGAAATGGTCTATCTGGAAGATGAGGACAGGTACGAAGAACGATCCAAATTGCCGGAGGGCGCCAAAGTGCGCAAGATATCTGGCACACAGGTGCGGGAAAATTACCTCGGCAAAGGCGTGCCGCTGCCGGCCTGGTTCTCTCGTCCGGAAGTCGCCCGCATCCTCGCGGAAACCTATCCGCCGCGGCATCGGCGCGGCTTGTGCTTATGGTTCACCGGGCTCAGCGGTTCCGGCAAATCAACCACGGCAGAGCAAATCGTCAATCTTCTGATGGAAAAGGGTCGCAACGTCACAGTGCTTGACGGCGATGTGGTGCGGACGCATTTGTCCAAGGGCTTGGGCTTCAGCAAGGAAGACCGCGATACGAATATCCGGCGCATCGGTTTTGTCGCCAGCGAGATTGTACGTCACGGCGGCATGGTAATCTGCGCCGCCATTAGTCCCTATCGCGCCACGAGAGAAAACGTCCGCAACCGCGTGGGCGAGGGATTTATGGAGATTTACATGGCGACCCCGCTCGCGTATGTCGAAGCGCAGGATGTCAAAGGCTTGTATGCTAAGGCGCGGCGTGGCGAAATCAAAGGCTTTACCGGCATAGACGATCCTTATGAGCCGCCGCTGAATCCCGATTTTGTATTGACCGCGGAAAACACCAGCGCGCAAGCGAATGCTCGCTTGGTCGTCGATCGCCTGGTCGAGTTGGGCTATGTTCTGGCGGATTAAGCGCGGCAGCGATTTTCTTCCTAGCTGGAACCGCCGGTCGCAGGTCCATCCGCTTAGGACATCGATCGCAGGATCTTGCTTTCCTCCGACTTTAATTCGCGGCGGATCACCGTTTTTTCCAGTTCAACCGCGAATAGCACGACCGAAGCGGCAACGAAGCTGACGCTTATTTGAGTCAAGGTCAGCGCGCTGGTATCGAACAATTCTTGGACGAAAGGTACATAGACCACTACCAACTGCAAGACGAATGTCGACAGCACCGCCCAGAACAGCAGCCGATTGCCTTTGAACCCAGTGCGGAAAAACGAACTGCGATCGCCGGCATGAATCGCCATGACCTCGAACATCTGTGTGAATGCCAGCACTGTGAAGGCAATCGTCCGGGGGATCCTCTCGACGCGGTTTAGCAATTCTCGACCCGGATCGCCCTGGTCGAGATCTTGCTCGTCTTCCAGGAATTGTGAGCCGGCCGCGCTGCCGCGCCTGGCGAGGAAGGCGATTTGCGCCTCGTCCGTCCAGGCGTCCCATTGTTCCGGGACGTATGCTTCTCCAGCGAGCGTGATAATGTCCGCGCGCCCCAGTTTCTCCAGACCCAATGACGGGCTGCGCGCATCCAATCCGATAGTCGCGTATCCCCAAACATAGCTGCCTAAAGTCAAGATCGCTATCAGGATGCCGACCCAGATAATGTGTCGTCCCGTGCCACCCGCGAAAATGCTCTCGTTGATTGGCCGCGGTCGCCGCTGCATGACGCCGGCTTCGGCCGGTTCAAAACCCAGCGCGATCGCTGGCAATCCGTCCGTGACCAGGTTGATCCAGAGTATCTGGATGGCCAGCAGGGGAATCGGCAAATTGATCAAAAGCGCGACGAACATCACCAGTATCTCGCCGACATTGGAACTCAGGAGATACTTGATGAATTTCTTGATGTTGTCGTAGATGGCGCGGCCTTCTTCGACCGCTGAGACAATGGAACGGAAGTTGTCGTCAGTCAGGATCATTTCCGCGGCGCCTTTGCTGACATCGGCGCCGGTGATACCCATGGCGACGCCGATATCCGCTTGTTTTAGCGCGGGCGCGTCGTTCACGCCGTCGCCGGTCATGGCCACGATATTGCCGGTTCGCTGCAGCGATTGCACCAGCGTGAGCTTGTGTACCGGCGAAACGCGCGCGAAGCAAGTCGCGCTTTCTAGGGCTAGCGCCAGATCTTCCATACTCATCGCATCCAACTGAGCGCCAGTGATCGCCTTTTGATCCGCGCGCAGGATGCCCAGATCTCTGGCGATAGCTTCCGCGGTCAAGGCGTGGTCGCCGGTGATCATGATCGTGCGGATACCCGCTTCTTTTGCATGTTGAACTGCTTCGGTCGCTTCCGGACGCGCGGGATCGAGGATGCCAACCAAGCCAAGCAGCGTGAGCTCGCGTTCGATATCCCAGGTCAGGTCCTCGGGAATCTCGCTTAAGGATCGGCAGGTGACTCCCAAAATGCGCAGTCCATCATTCGCCATGCGGTCGACGCGCCCCTGCCATTCGCGGCGACGACCCTCGTCCATGGGCTTGGGACCCTCAGGCGTTTGTTCGGCGTTCGCCCACTCGATCAAGCTGTCGGGCGCTCCCTTGGTGATCGCTAGGTAAGTTGCGCCTGGGAACAGTTGCGCTGCCGAGTCCTTGGAAACTTCGTGTATCGTCGTCATGGCTTTGCGGTCGCTGCTGAAGGGCAGCTCCGCCACGCGCGGCAGATTCCGCTCCAGGCGCCCGCGCGTCAAGCCGGCTTTTTGCGCCGCTACAAGCAAGGCTGCTTCGGTGTTGTCTCCCACAACTTTGACTCGGTTTCCAGAGGATTCAGCTTCCAGATGAGCATTGGTCGACAGCGCCATAGCCTGAAGCATGCGCAAGACCATCTCGTCCCGGTCGATGTCTACAGCCGTACCCCGTCGGTCAGGGTCCCGAATACCCAAATAGGTCAGCTCGCCTTCCGGCTGGTATCCGGTTCCTTGAATCTTTATATCGTCGTGATCTGGCAAGACCAGGAATGTCGCGGTCATTTCATTCCGGGTGAGCGTGCCGGTTTTGTCCGAACAGATCACGGAAACCGAACCCAAGGTCTCGACTGCCGGCAGCCTGCGAATCAGCGAGTTGCGCTTGACCATCCGATTGGCGCCGAGCGACAAGCCGATGGTGACCAGCGCAGGCAATCCTTCGGGCACTGCGGCGACGGCCAGGCTGATCGCGATCAAAAACATCTGGTCGGCGGGTATGCCTTGTACGGCGAATCCCACCGCGAACACGATGGCGACAACGATCAGGGCGCCAGTTGCCAGTACACGCCCCAGTTGATTCAAGCGCCGCTGCAGAGGCGTGACGCCTTCTTCGACTTGCAGCAGCATAGCGGCAATGTTGCCGATTTCGGTACGCAATCCGGTTGTCGTGACCAGCATTTCCCCGCGACCATAATTGACCGCCGTGCCCATGAATGCCATATTGCTTCGGTCGCCAAGGGCTATTTTGTCCGAGGCGATGGCAGTTGTATCCTTGCTGACCGGCACCGATTCTCCGGTGAGTACCGCTTCTTCAATTTCCAGATTGATCGTCTCGATGAGTCTGCCGTCTGCCGGAATGCGGTCACCCTCGGCAATCAGCACGATGTCGCCGGGAACGAGTTCTTCGGCGCTGATCTCGCGCACCTGGCCAGCGCGCCGAACCCGAACACGAGGCACTTGCAAACGGCTAAGCGCTGCGAGCGCCTGTTCCGCCTGGTATTCCTGATATATCCCGAGCATGGCGTTCAAAGCCACGATTGCCAGGATGACAATGACGTCGGTTGCCTCGCCCAGGATGGCTGAAATCGCCGCCGCGACAATGAGAATGATGACCATGATATCGGCGAACTGCGCGAGTATGAGTTTGAACCAGTTGACGCCTTCGTCGGTGGGCAGGACGTTTTTGCCATATTTGTTTTGGCGAGACAGCACTTCAGCATTATCAAGCCCAGTAGCCTTGTCAACGCCCAGCGCGTCCAAGGTCTGGTCTACAGCTTGTTGGTAGACTTCGGTCATCGACGGCTCCCACCGATAAACCGGGCGTGTACGGCTCCAAATTCCAGTAGCCGCGCGCAATGATATGCCAGCGAACTCGGAAGCTCCACTCCAATTCTTCGGGTGAAGTTTCCGCGATAGGCGCCAACCATGTCCTCGTATCCAACTGCTTCGGCTGGTTTTGACCAAACATTATATGCCACTTTGTTCGATTAGACGAAACGGCAGCGCTCCCGCAGCCGTGAAAAAACCAGGCGCCTCCGTTTCATTGGCTATTGCCATAGCTGCTGTTTCTGACTAGTATTTGGACTAGGTATTAGGCAACTGACGGTCCCCTATCAGTATGAAAACCATAGATCTGAGAAGTGATACAGTTTCGCACCCAACCCCGGAAATGCGGGATGCGATGGCGAATGCGGTTGTCGGCGACGATGTATACCACGACGACCCCACAGTCAATCAATTGGAAGCCGATGCCGCCGCAATGCTGGGCAAGGAAGCGGCTGTCTTTGTAACCAGCGGCACACAGGGCAACCTCTGCGCTTTACTGGCGCACTGTCAGCGAGGCGATTCGATAATCGTCGGCGATACGTCGCATATCTTTTGCTTTGAGCAAGGGGGCGTCGCGCAGATCGGCGGCATCCTGCCGCATACTATCCCCGTGCAGGCGGACGGTACATTGCGCTTGCCGGACATTGAAAACGCGATTCAGCCAGACGATGAGCATAAACCAATTACGCGACTCGTCGCCCTGGAAAATACGCATAACGCGGCGGGCGGCATGCCCTTGTCCGTCGATTACACGGCTCAGGTTGCCAGACTGGCGCAAGAACGCGGCTTGCTGCTGCATATCGACGGCGCAAGGATCTTTAACGCCGCCGCGGCCTTCAACGTTGATGTAAAAGAGCTTGTGGCGGGCGCGGATTCGGTAACTTTTTGTCTTTCCAAGGGGCTGTGCGCGCCCGCGGGATCAATATTGCTGGGATCGCCGGACTTCATTCGTCGGGCAAGACGCGCGCGCAAGGCGCTCGGCGGCAGCTTGCGACAGGCGGGGGTCTTGGCGGCGGCCGGATTGATCGCTTTGCACAAGATGAAAGATCGCTTGCGCGAGGACCACAGGAACGCGGGCTTGTTGGCTGAAGGGCTGAGCGAGATACCGCAAGTAACCGTCGAAAAGCAGAGCACCAACTTCGTCTACTTTTCGCTTTCGGAAGACGCTCAACTGACATCAGCCCAATTTGTCCGCTTGTTACACCAAGAATATAATATCTTCATGTCGCCATATGGGGGCGAAAACGGCTCAATTCGACTGCGCACCCATTACTGGATTGACCAGCAAGCGATTGATACGGTACTTGCAGCGGTGAGAACCATCCTGAGATGATAGAAGAGTCTCCGCGCGATCTGGCGAGCGGGCCTGTCGACATAGGATCAACAGACGATGATGCCATTGAAGCGTCGCATGTTGAGAGCGCTTCGCCCGCGCAATATCGTGGCGCCGCGAGCGATCCGATTTTCGGGTTCATGATTGCCGCCGCGCTCAGTGTTGGTCTAACCCCTTTGTTGCCGGACAATGCCGATTTGCGTTATACGCTCGCCTGGGGCGCGCTTTCCGGGGTAAGCATTCTATCCTGGTTGTTGGGCAACATGGAGCGCATCGGGCATGAAAGCCCGGAGAATATCGGCTGGGGCCTGCTCTATGGATTGCTGCTGGGCATACCCTTCATGGTGTTTCTGCGTCAGCCATTCCTGGAACCGGCGACAGCGCAAATGTTCCCGGGGATGACTGCAGGCAGCCTGCTCGCGTTTTTGGTGTTTGTGATGCCGATATCGGAGACCTTGTTTTTCCGCGGTTTGCTGCAAAAACAGTTGCCCTTCTGGATGGTGGGCTTGTTGGCAACGCTTTGGAATATAGTCCTTTTTTTCCCCGTCATGTGGCAGACGGTGATACGGTTACACGCTGTGACGGCGGTTTTCGTCATCATCTTGCTATTGATGAATATGGTGTTTGTCTACGTTCGCGAAAGAAATGGTTTGGCGGCCACTTGGGTCTGCCAGATTGTCGCCAATCTGGTCATCCTCTACGTGCCGTTTCTCTAAGTTGCCCGCGGACGCGGGTTTGGGCATCCAATTCCCTGACAGGCAATAGTCGTTCGGCGCGCAACCGGCGAAAAGGTGCGGCGCGCTCAAGCCAAATAACGAATCGCGCTGGCGTCGCCTATAGATTCTAGGATGCGCATTTTCGGGCGACCTGATAGATCATCCCTACACGCGCCTTATTTTATGCATTACTTACTTGCATTTACTTAGAACAGCATGCCGCCTCAGGACGGCGCGACAACGGGATGCTTTCGCTTCAAAGTTTCCGGAACAAAAAACAGGAAAATGCTGGCGGCCGCCAGCCCGGAACCGGCGATGACCCAGACTGCCGAAGTCAGCACTAGGATATCGGCGATGGCGCCGACGACGAGCGGCGCGCCGGTATGCCCCAGGTCGCCGATCAAGCGCCAGACGCCCAGGAACTCGCCGCGCGATTGACTTGGAGAAAGGTCGGAGCCGAGCGTCATCATGGAGCCCGCGCCCAATCCGTTGCCGACGCCGATCATGAGAGCCGCGAAGAGCAAGCCGCCAAAGCTCGACGTCAGCGGAATCAGCGCCATGCCAAGAGCCTGAATGGCGAAGCAGGGCACGATGGCGAACTTCCGTCCGAAGCGATCCATCAGCCAGCCCGCCACTACAAACAAGCTGAAATCGACGGCGACCGACAAGCTGACGATCAACCCAATCTGGTCAACCGCGAGGCCGAGCATTTCAGCCGCGAACAAGGGGATGATCACTGTCCTGCCGGCGCGAATCATCTGCGCGAAAACTTGCGCCGTGCCCGCCGACGCCAGCACGCGGTAATTGCTCTGCAGCACGGTCAAAACCTGCAACTGATGCCCATGAGGGTCGCTGGCGGCGTCGGCATCTTCGGCGCGATTCCGCGTGTAGAGCGCGACGCAAACGACGCCGATCGCGGTTACCGCGCCACAAAAGAGGAAGCCGAAACGCAAGCCCAGCAGACCGGCGACGATGCCGCCGACCGCGGGACCCAGAAAGCCGCCCAGGCGATGTGTCCCGCCATACATGGAGATGGCCTTGCCGCGCTCTTCCAGTTTGACGTTGTTGGTGATGTAAACGTGAGCTGATACGGTATACATGGCGCGCCCGAAACCGGCGATCAGGCGCAGGGTGAAGACGACCCAAACCGATTGCGAGATGAAGAGCAGGGTGACGGAAACCATCGTCAGCGCCATGCCCATCATCATCACCTGTTTGTTGCCAAAACGCCGTTGCAGCATGCCGGTAGGCACATCAGCGACCAGCGTTCCCAGACCTTCTCCAGCCAGTATCAGCCCGATCAAGCCATAACCGATTTCAAAGCTGGTGGCGTACAGGGGCAATATGGGCACGAGCAGCCCGTTGCCCAGGGTGATCATCAGCGCCGGCAAGTAGAAAGGCAGGACCAGGGTCCACAGTCCGGAAAGCCGCTCTGCGGGCTGTTTGAGTGCGCCGGTCGGTGTAGGCATTGAGATAGTTTAGCGCGTACGGGTGGAATGTGAAGTGTTCAGTCGCCGCCGCGCTCGCGTATGACGCGGGCGAGTATCTCGATCGCGCGAACAATGGTGGATTCGTCCGACATGGTGAAGTTGAGGCGCATCGTGCCCAGACCCGCGTCCTGATCGATGAAAAAGTACTTGCCGGGGACGAACGCTACTTTTTGATCCACCGCTTTCCAATAGATCTCCTCGGCATCAAGTCCGTCGGGACCTTCGATCCAGATGAACATGCCGCCCTCCGGTTTGGTCCAGCGATAGACCTCAGGCATGAACTGGTCCATGGCGGCGAGCATGGCTTCCTGGCGCGGTCGGTAGAGGTCGATGATTTTTGGCAATTGCCGGTCCAGGTAGCCGCCGCGGATGTACTCGGTAGCCAGCGCCTGAGCATAGGTATTGCTATGCAGATCCGCTCCCTGTTTGGCAATGCGCATCCAGTGATGGATCGCCTTGGGCGCAATGCAAAAGCCGAGGCGAAGCCCGGGTGCAAAGACCTTGGAGACCGTGCTGACATAGACGGTATTTTCCGGCGCGAAGGTGAAAAATGGGGCGATAGACTCGCCGCGGTAACGAAGATCGCTGTAGGGATCGTCTTCGATGACCAGCGCCTCGAATCGCTTGACGATCTCCGCCACTGCTCGACGCCTGCCCGCGCTGAGCGTGCGCCCGGTAGGATTTTGAAAGGTAGAAACGAGATAGATGAATTTCACCGAGCGCTTTTCCAAGACGTCGACAAGTGATTCGGGAATGATGCCCTCGTCATCAGTTTCTATGTTCACGTATCTCGGTTCGTAGGCGTTGAAGGCGGTGATCGCGCCCAGGTAACTGGGAGATTCCAGCGCGACGAAATCGCCGGGGCTGATCAATACTTTGCCAAGCGTGTCCAGGACGCTTTGCGAGCCGTTGAAGACCAAAATGTCTTCGGCATTGGTCCGCACTTGTTTGCCGGATAGATAGTCCACCAACGCTTCTCGAAAGGGCGTGAAGCCTTCCGTCAGGTCGTATTGCAGCGCAGCCGTGCCGTAGCGGTCGAGTACGGTTTCGTTGATCCGGTACAGGTCTTCAAGGGGGAAACTTTGCGGAGCGGGTATGCCCCCGGCCAAGGATATCATGCCGGGTTGGGAAACAACCGCGAGAATCTCGCGGATGGCGTTGCTCTGCATACTCAAGGTGCGTTGGCTAAGCAATCTTTGGAATTCGTTTGGCATGGGACTTTCGAACCTTAGACAAAAAACCGACGCAAGACCAGTCGGCTCGTCTCACAAATGATATGGAGCGTTATTCAACCCAGGTAGTCGCGCAGGTTATGCGCAAGCTGCGGATGGCGAAGGCGGCGCAGCGCTTCTTTTTCCAGTTGGCGGATGCGTTCGCGGCTCAAACCGAATTTGTTGGCGATCTCTTCCAGGGTATGTGGTTCTCCGCCGCCAAGCCCGAATCGCAAGCGCAGAATATGACTTTGGCGCGGCGTCAATTCGGCCAGCACTTCGTCTATGGTTTCCTCGAGCAGGTTTTGCGTGGCGGAATCCACCGGACTTATGGTTTCCTGGTCTTCGATAAAGTCGCCAAATTCGCTGTCCCCGTCGTCGCCAACGGGCCGTTCCAGGGCGATAGCATGCTGGCTAGCATCCAGCATAGCGCGTACTGCTTCGGCCGCAACTTCCATCGCGACCGCGATTTCTTCGGCGGTTGGACGCCTGCCCAAGGTCTGTTCCAGGTCTTGAGCGGCTCGGTACATTTGGCGGATGCGTTCGGTCATGTGCAGCGGAATGCGGATCGTGCGCGTTTTTTGCGCCAGGGCGCGGGTGATAGCCTGACGGATCCACCAAGTGGCGTAGGTGCTAAATCGATTGCCGCGGGAGTAATCGTACTTGTCAACCGCCCGCATCAAGCCAACATTGCCTTCCTGGATCAGATCGGGGAAGGGCAGGCCTTGGCCCATATACCGTTTTGCGATGCTCACTACCAGACGTGTATTGGCGCGTCCCAAGTGTTCACGGGCGCACTGCCCGTCGAAAACAAGCCGACGCAAATGACGGCGCCAACGGGCGCTCTTTTCCAGGACATCGGGCTGTTCGAGCCTGTGCCGCGCCTTTAGCCCGCGCTCAATGCGTTTCGCCAGGTCGATTTCATCGGCAGCCGTGAGCAGCGGTTCTTGCGCCATCTGACGAAAATAAAGTCCGACGGGGTCGTCGGACGAGATTGCGCTGATATCCGCTACGGTGGAATCTTGGGGGGCGTCGCGGTTTTCGTAATCCTGTTCAATGCGCTCTATGATGTGTTTCGCTTGGGGAGAGTCGTTGTCTCGTCTAAGTTCTATTCCAAGTTCGTTTAACTCGAACAATATATTTCGCAAAGCGACGCGATCTTCTCCATCATCATCAAGCGCTTCAATAATCTGTTCATAAGTCAAATAACCGCGTTTGTCCGCCAACTCGACCAGTACTTGTATCACGATGAAACCTCTACCTGTGTATAGGTGAATAAGCTTAGTATGTCTATTTGACTGTAAATGCGCACACGGGTCTAAATCCTATTTTGTAGGAAGTGTCGATGGTATGTCAATTGACAGTTTTTAACAAAAAAACATAGTTGCTGGCTGTCGGATTTTGACAGAGAATCAAGCCCGCGAAAACAGGGCATATAGCTGGCTGATTTGCGCTTGATTAGAATTCCATTAAACCCAGTGACTTGAATAGTTTGACAGGAGCGGAAACGCGATTGGGCTAGCGAGAAAGCACCCTGTTGACGATGCCGAACCAGAATGGCGCGCCTTGCGCCGCAGCAATGACGGTAGCGGCAATGCCAAGTAGTTTGCCGAGCAACAGCAAGTGCCAACCGTCTGGATTGTTTTCGGGCAAGTAATTCCACAGATTATTAGGGTTGCCGCGCGCCGGATGATCGGAGGAATAGATGCTGAGATCTTCCATGAACCAACCGATGGGCAAGCGCAGATTCTGGATATCTTGCAGCCTGTTGGCCAGTTCCGCCCCCGTCCCGATGACATCTTCGGCGCCGCTATCGGTTTGCGCCTGGTTTGCAGTAAAGCCCTGTCCCCCTTCTACCGCGTCATTGACCTCGGTTTGCAACTGTCCGCTTTGTACCGAGAAACTCACTTCGCTGCTGATTTGCTCGCGTCTGATTGGGTCTTCCCACAGGGTGCGGGCGATATGCAAGGTGTCAACATTGACCGCCAGCGCGATAGCCAGCGCCACGACGACGGACAAGGTCTTCATTTTCGCCGCGTAACTGGAGCTGGCGCGCGTCATCGCGCTGTTGAACCAGTTTTCCAGGTTGGCGCGGACCTCATCCACGGACTGCGCGCTGGCCATGACCGCCGACAGCGCGCTTCTGAAATAGGGATTGTCATTCTGGAGCACGCCCGCCATCACAGAGGCGTCATTTGTGGGCTGTAGACCCAGTTGACCAATTTGATCGTCTATCTGATTCAATACGTCGCTAAGCGCGCTGCGAACCTGTCTATGTTGAACAAATCGCAGCGATTGCCGCAACTCCGTCATGCCTTGGCCGGTGCTCATGACGCGGTTGACCATAAGACGCAGCCCGCGCCGTTCGGGACCGGCCGGCATTCCATCAATGATATTGAGCAAGTCGCCGAACATTTGCTGGTCGGATTCAACTTTCACCGTCTTCAATACGACATCTACAAAGGTCGCCGGTTCAATCCAGTCGACCGTGCCTATCGGACCGCCAGCGATTTTCTCCGCTTCCATCTCGGTGATACGCTGGTTTGGCATCACCGGATCCGCTTTGACAAGCTGGATGAGCGGATGCGTATACACTTTCGCGCGCATCACCGGGTCCTGTATGATCCCATCCAGGGTATTACGGAGATTTCGCGATCGTAATCGCGTAGCCCTAGACAACAGAGAGTTTGTCTCTGTTACCAGAATGCTCAGCAAGATATACACGAAGATCATGCCGACGATGACTTCAACAATTGCAGCCAAGCTCGATCCCTTTCGCTGCGGCAGGGTAAGTTTTAGAACATATGTCAGATTGAAATTTAGTATAGCGCAAGCCTAATTCACCGCAAGCTAGAGGTTGATGCTTGCGACAGTGGGGGTGCGCGTGGGAACGGGCGCGACCACGCGTTGCGCGCTTGTCGCCTGATGTAAGGTCGGCGAGGCGGTTGATGTGTCGCTGGGCGTAAAGCTCGCGGTCGGGGTATTAGATGGCGTCGCGGTGGGGGGACGAGTAGGCGTGTCGGTTGGATAGAGCGCGCGTATGATGTCTTCGTGCATATAGACCGGTTCGAGGCGGCGCGTCACGGTGTTTTTGTCCAGGACATACCATTCGGAGTTGGGCTGCTTGGCGATCACGCAGACGGTCTCGCCTTCTTTGATTGCTTCAACAATGCGGCTGTCCGTGGACGGGGACGAGCGAACGATGGCGCTGCGAACGATGACGACGAATTCCTGACAGGGCGGCACCGGCGTATAAGTGGGCAAGGGCGTCGGCGCGAGGTACTGCAATTCCACGATTCTAACGGCAGTAGCGGTAGTCCGTTCAATGGCTTGTCGTGTGGACTCGACAACAGTAAGGCCGCTGGACATAAAACTACGCAAGCCAATCCACAAGTAATAAAGCCCAAAAACGATGGCGATGCCAAGCAAAATCACAAACCAGGATGGCGGTCCTGCGCGTCGGCCGTAAGCCACAATATCCCCTGAAATCAATTTGACCTTACGTTAGTCGAAAAACTGACGGGTTCAAGCGAGCGTTGAGAAGTCGTCGGATTGCGGGCGGTCAGGCGTCCCCCAGCGAGTCGAAAATCGGGTATTCGAGGCGCGCAAGGACCAAGCAGCCGTACTGCGGGAAGCTGGACAAGTCCCTTCTCATATCGCTTGCATCGTGCATAATAACGGTCTGATTTCGAGGAAGCGCGCATACGTATGGGTCGTTGTCTGCGGACTGTCTGTGTCATTGTCGCCCTGTCCCTATCCATAATCTCAACGCAAGGTCAGCAGATGCGGACGTTGACGATTTATGCGGCTACGTCCCTGACCGATGCCTTTGAAGAATTGGCGGCGGCATTCCTTGAGAATCATCCCGAGGCGGATATCGTTTTGAACTTCGCCAGTTCATCAAAACTGGCCGCTCAGTTGCTGGCGGGGGCGCCGGCGGACATCTTTGCCAGCGCCAACAGTTCGCAAATGGATCTGGTCGTTGCGGACGGGCGAATCCGCGAAGGCGCGGTACAATCCTTCGCCAGGAATCGGCTGGCGCTGATTGCGCCGGCTGACAACCCGGCGGAAATTTCCGGCATCCAAGATCTAGGCAGCAAGACGCTTTTGCTTGTGTTGGCGGTGACCGGCACGCCCATTCGGGACTATACAAACGCCATGTTCGATTCGCATAACGACGAATACGGAGACGACTTTGCCAAACGGGCGCTGGAGAATCTCGTCTCCGAAGAAAGCAATGTTCGGCAGGTCGTGGCGCGCATTGCCCTGGGCGAAGCGGATGCGGGCATAGTCTACCAGACAGACGTGACGGGTGAAGTCGCCGACGATGTGATCAGGTTTCCCATCGAGGACCGCCACAATCAGATAGCGTCTTATCCAGTGGCGACCTTGGACGACACTGCTCAGCCGGAGCTTTCCGAAGCGTTTATTGTTTTTCTGAGATCTGATGCTGGTCAATCAATTCTGGGCGCTTTCGGATTCTGTTCGCTGCCAAAAGCGGCGGACGAAGCCGCAGCCGAGCCCAGGGCAGAAACCAGCCCGGACAAGCCCATAAAAGACGAAACGGAAGTAGCGCCTTGTGAAGCTCTGGAAGCTTAAGGCTGATAAGCTGCTGCTGGTTGCAGTCAGCGCGTTTGCGTTCCTATTGTTGGCTATCCCGATATTCGTGCTTGTCCTCAGCGGGTTGGGCTCGCGCGCATGGGAGGGATTGCCGGAATCGTCCTCAATATTGACGGCGACCCTGCTGAGCTTCGCCTCGACGCTGGCTGTTGTTTGTCTGGCGGCGCTGTTGGGAACACCGCTCGCATACGTGCTGTCTCGCTTTGAATTCACTGGCAAACGCATCGTAAGCCTGTTCATCGAATTGCCAATTGTTATGCCACCCGCGGTGGCAGGATTGGCGCTTCTGATCACCTTCGGTCGCCGTGGATTTATCGGCGCCTGGCTTGCCGATGCCGGCATTGTCATTCCGTTTACGATACTCGCGGTGATCATCGCGCAGTTTTTCATTTCCGCGCCCTTTTACATTCGCTCGGCACAGGTCGGTTTCTCCAGCGTTTCGGCGGAGGTGGAAGATGCCGCCCGTGTGGATGGCGCATATGGCTGGCAGATGTTCTGGTACATAACCTTGCCGATCGCATGGAGGGCATTGGCGTCAGGAATGATACTGTGCTGGGCGCGCGCTGTGGGGGAATTCGGCGCTACCATTCTCTTTGCCGGCAATTTACAGGGACGGACGCAGACGATGCCGCTGTTGGTCTACAGCGTTTTTGAGCGCGACATCAGCGCGGCGATTTGGACCGGACTCATTCTGATCGTGCTGGCGCTGGCCGCCCTGTTTGTGTCGCAATGGTTCGCGGCCACACAAGACCGGCTCGACTAACGCTGGTAAAGGTGGCGAGTGCCGCATGTTTTTCCCGCGTTTCAGCCCGCAGTTGGGCTTGACCTGAAAGATATGATCAATCATAGTTAGCGCATGAGCATAGATCTCGTGAACTTCGCCAAAGCGCTGAGTGACGACACGCGCCAGGAGATTTGCCTGCAGTTGTGCTGCGTATGGCTTAGCGTCAGCGATCTGGTGGATGCGCTTGGCGGCAAGGTAAAGCAGCCGACGGTGAGCCATCACCTAAAATGCCTGGAAGAAGCGGGATTGGTGCATATACGGCAAAAGGGGCGGCAACGCTTCTACACGTTGAATCAAGAGCAGTTGACCGTGTGCTGCGGCTCTTTGATCAGCAGATTCGCGCCGGATTTCGCAGTACAGCATGATTTTCAGCGCCAGCCGCCATTCGCAAGAGACGATGCCTGATCGCGGGCGGTTGAAATAGGTGAGTCTCTCGACGCAAAAACTCAAGGTTCTGATCCTGTGCACGGGCAATTCAGCGCGTTCACAGATGGCGGAGGGCTTGCTGCGAGAATTGGCAGCCGACCGCGCGGATGTTTACAGCGCCGGCGCGAAGCCTTCACGCGTTAATCCCTACGCCATTGCGGCGATGCGCGAGCGCGGAATTGATATTTCGAGCCACTCTTCGGATCACCTCAGCAAGTACCTGGAAAGGGAATTCGACTACGTCATCACCGTATGCGATAACGCGGCCGAGACATGCCCGGTCTTCCCGGGAAGAGCCGTCCGCATTCACTGGAGTTTCCCGGATCCGGCCGCGGTCAGCGGCGAAGACGATGATGTGCTGCGATCGTTCATCAAGGTGCGCGATGGCTTGGAGCGTCGGCTCCAGGAATGGCTTTCATCGCTGGGCTAGCGCCTATCAGTTCGCTCACGAGGGTTATCCAGGCTATCCAGGCTATTTACTACAGGGCGGGTGGCTTCCGTGATCGCCGCGCCCGGCGATGGCAGGCTGCGCGCGGCCTTCAACTGTTTCAATCGACGTTCGGCGCTGATGGCGCTGCGGCGGGAGGCGTCAAATTCCGGATTCAGTTGTAGCGCGTAGCGGAAGTCCATAAGCGCCTCGTTCAACAAGTTCAATTGCCGCCTGGCCAATCCCCGATTGTAATAAGCCTCGTAACGGTTTCCATCCAGGCGGATCGATTGCTCGAAATCTTCGAGAGCCGAGCCGTAGTCCCCCAGGCGATAGCAGGCGCTGCCTCGCAGGTTATAGAGTTCCGCGCTATTTGGGAGCAGTTGGATCGCCTTGGTGCAGTCGTCGCGCATGGCAACCCACTCGCTCAGTTGGGCATGGATCAGAGCAAGCATACGATAGCATTTGTATTGATCCGGCTCGAGCCGTAGCGAGGTGACAAGATCGTTGACGGCTTTTTCCAGTTCGCTACGGTGAAAATAGCGCGCTGCCCCGCGGCTGTAGTAGGCAAGCGAAGAATCAGGGCTCAATCGAATGATGGACGTAAAGGTCTCTATGGCTCCCGAAAAGATTCTCTCGGACATTTGCCGTTCAGCGAGCTGGAAAAGCGTCGCGATGTCCGTGTCGAGCTGTTCGGTATCGTGGTCAAGCGCGTGCGAATCGAGGACTTGGATCAGGGACCAGAGCGTGCCGGGAAAAGGCGTGCGACTGGTCAGTTCGGCGATGCCAAGCGCGCTCGACAAACCAAGGATCTCGTCCAGCTTTGGCGGCATGCGACCGGCCAGCACTTGCTCTTCCAGGACGAGCGGTTTGCCTCGGACATCAATCACGACTCTTACGAAGCAGGTCTCGTCTTCTTTGCCCTGGGGCGGAATACGCTGAACGCCCGTCTTGAATCGAAATGGCGGCTCCAACAGAATGTCGTAGCCATGTCCCGTAATCGACAGCGCTCTTTCGTCCATTCTCAATCGGACAACGCGTTGCCTTTTGCTCAGCCTCCAGGCGGCCCAAACCAGCAGCGTGAGAACGAGAGCGGGCGCCAGCAGCAGCGCCTGCTGTCTGGCAATCGCCAAGATGAGCGCGGCGATACAGATAGCGAGGATCGGCTTCAATGGCAATCCGCGCCGATTGATATCCTTGGTGCGCAGGAAGCCACCCTCAATAATGGCGGACGGTGGGCTGGGATCACTTTGCATGACGTGATACTTTGTTCGCATTCAGCTGTTATTGTAGTCCGACGAATCTTGCGGGCAATTCGAAGAGCGCGGGCGCCATGGGATAAACCGCTGATTGGACCACCTGTTTCAACCTAGTTGATGTGCCCTTTTTCCGCAGCGCTGATCTTGATCACGAGTGGATTCGGCCATTTCTGATTATTGTAAAGCCGCTGTGTCCGGCAATAGGAAATCTCGAGGACCTGATCATGTTGTGTCCAGCGCGCGGACGGGTCAATCTCCGGCCGGTATTCGAGCACGCGCCCGGACTGCCCTAATACTTCGATTTTGGTTTGTTCAGTGGCTCGCAGGCTTCGCAGGGTTAGCGTCCGCCATTCACCCAGATCCAGCGCAGGCGCCGTATCAAATGCGTAAACGGACTGTTCAGCTTCGTTCCAAGTGAATGATACAGCGTCTTCGCGAGCGACATGCCAGGGACGAACCTTGCGAATGGACTCGCCGTTCACGAAATTCCAGAGGCCGATTTCACGAAGGCGATCATCCATGGGGCGCGGGAGCAATCCGTCGGCATCGGGACCGCCCGCCGCCAATAAGAGTGTGCCGCCGCGGGAACGAATGTCGATCAGCAGTTCGATGAGTTCGCGGCCGGTCTTCAGGCGGTCGTTGCCCGCCTTGTATTGCCATTG
>DAOULD010000056.1:0-14704 GCA_034420635.1 Anaerolineae bacterium
CAGCCATGTTAATCATCGCCAGCGCCAACGGCGCTGTCGGCATTGACGCCGCCATGCGCGCCCTCAAGAATGGCGGCAGCGCGATTGACGCCGTTGAGACCGGCATTCGCCTTGTCGAAGCGGACCCCGCCGAGCGCTCCGTCGGTTACAACGGCTATCCCAATATTCTCGGTCAACTGGAGCTGGATGCGAGCATCATGGATGGCGGAACGCTCAATTCCGGCGCGGTCGCCATCATGCGCGGCTTCCCCTACGCGATTTCGGTGGCGCGGCAAGTGATGGATCGCAAGCTGCCACACGTGATGTTGGCAGGCGAAGGCGCCGAACGATTCGCCCGCGAAATCGGCGCCGAACAATGGGCGTCCATGCTCAGCGAGGAAGTCAAAGCAATTTGGCGCGAGCGATTGATCGAGAATAGCGCGCTCCTGGATATTGAGGCCATGGACGGCGACACAGCACTGCTCGATGCGGTTACATTAGCGACGGATCCGGAGCGCGTCACGGGCACGGTCAACTTCATCGCGATTGACGGGAACGGCGACATTTGCTCTGGTGTCAGCACCAGCGGCTGGGCTTGGAAATACCCCGGGCGCGTCGGCGATTCGCCCATCATCGGCGCGGGCAACTATGCCGACAATCGTCACGGCGCTTGCGCTTGCACCGGCATGGGCGAAATGGCGATCCGCGCTTGCACCGCTTACGGGCTTGTTTCGTATCTGCGCGCGGGCTTGCCGATAGGAGCAGCGGGCCAAAAGGCGATGCGGGATCTGCGCGATTTGGACGGCGATTTTATCGGCGGCATGAATCTGATCGCGCTTGACAGGGAAGGCAATCACGTTGGTATGACCACGCGCGCTGGCTCGACCTACATTTACCAGCATGCCGAAATGGACGCGCATCGCGAGAAAGAACGCGAGTTTGTAGAGATACCCGCTCGTTGGGCTGGCGAGGCGCGCCGGTAGAGAGGCTTTTAATGAACACAAATCGCGTTCGAATGATCGAAAAGAATGAAGCCCCAGCCGAACTGGCGGCAATTTACGACCGCGCCGACAGCGCCATGCAGGACGGACAATTGCCGGGACCCACGCTCTTCGGCAATCAGATTCGCGCGCTGGCGCATCATCCGGCGCTCTTGCAAGCGCTGATAGGCGTTTACGAAGCCTTTGCCAGCTCGCCTTCGGTGGAGCGCAAGCTGATGGAACTGGGCGTTTTGATCTGCTCGCGCGTCAACGCCTGCGACTATTGTTTGCAGCATCACGCGCCGCTGGCGCAGGCGTCGGGGCTCAGCCGCGAGCAGCTAGGCCTTATTCAGCGCGGCGCCTGGGCAGAGGCGCGCGACCTGTGGTCTGAGCGAGAATGGCTAGTGATTCGTTATGCCGAGCAGATGACGCGCGAGCCACAGAAGATCGCCGACGACTTGTTCGCCGAGTTGCGACAGCGCTTTGACGACCGACAGATCATTGATATGACGATGCGCTTCGCGCTTTGTTCAGCCTGGAACAAATTCAATGACGCGCTGGCATTGAATACGGAGTTGGCGTTTCGGCATGCTTATGCCGAGCTTAAAGCCCGCTCCTTTCCCATCGAGTTGGATTGCTGGTCGCGACCAGAATAGGCGCTACAGGAGGGTTTGTCGCTGGACTTATGGCGGGAGTCATCGTCCCATTCGCCGGCACATCCACAGCGACAATCCTGGTTGCGGCGGCGCAGCGTTGGATAACCGGCGGCTCGAGCCTTTATCACCAGCTTCGGAAACTGAGAGAGCGATAAGCTCCCAGCTTGTGTAATTTCTCCCAAACTCACTCCGATCAACGAGATTCAAGCCAGGCGATGTGCCTTGCTCACCCTTTTCGACAATATTGTTAATATCTGCAATAATTAAAGATACAGATAAGTTACTAAGATGGGGTTGGTCATGAGCAAGCGAGTAGCCAGCAAAAAATGGTACGAAAGAACGGGACTTGTGACAGGAGTTGGCGTCCTGATTGGTATCGTGATTGGGTTGGGACGGAATGATTTGCTCTTTGGCATTGTGATGGGCTTCTTTCTGGGTCTTGGCGTTATTGTTGGCGCTATCGGCTCGCGGATGTACAGAAGCCGTAGCAATAACGAAAGCAGTACCTTGACCGTGGCAATCGTAATGGCCATCGTCATCGGCATCGTCACCGCCATCTTAACGACAGCCGTCGGCGGGATATTGGATAGCGTCAATGAATTCGTCAAGGGCATTTTGAGCATCGCTTTGGATCAGGCTTCGAGCCTTGCTTGGGGCATAACCATCGGCATAGGCGTTGCGGTGGGCGCTGGCTTGAACGCTGTCTTTGGCAAGAGAGACAAATCACAGGGGTGAGTAATCGAGCGATAAACCTGAATCATTCGACTAACTGATAGCATTTCTCAAGACGCCATTCGACCAACTCGATGCCGTGCAACTCCATGAATTCGCGCGAGGGCGCGTTATGTTCCCAGCTGGCGCCGATGATGACCTTGGGAATCTGATACCTCACAATAGCGCCGGCGCACATCAGGCAGGGAAAGGCTGTGGTGTAGAGGATGGTATCGGCGTAGCTCTCCTGCAAGCCGGCGGCTTTAATCGCTTCCATTTCGCCGTGACTGAGCGGATCGTTGTTCTGGATCATGAGGTTGCGCCCGCGCCCCAAGACCTGGTCGCCGCGCGCGAGTACCGCGCCGAAGGGGCTGCCGCCCTCGGCTTTAGTGGCTTTCGCTTCTTCGATTGCCATTTGCATGAATTGGTCCATTGTTGCCTCCCGATCGTCGGCGGGACCACGGTAGCCCCGCCCTCAATATTACTTGACGCGGAAAAGAAGACTTCACAAGGCGATTCTACCGCAGCTTTAGAACCATTTCTTGAAATCGCCTATAATTGTTATGTTGACAGATTAGATGCAAAAGCGTCGATTAGCGCTTATTGGGAGAACCATTATGAGCGAAGGGACTAAAGACCAACATCAAGATTTGAAGGATAGCAAACACGGCATCATCACCATCGCCGGCATCGCCGTCTGCGTCGTGGTCGGCTTGCTAATGCGCAATGATTTACTTTTCGGCTTGGTGATGGGCGCGGTCTACAGCAGCGGTATGGGGGTCGGCAAAAAAGTCGCTGTGCAGATTGCCCAAAACGCTGGCGAAGCGGCTCAGCCCGCCAAGATTATCGGTCCCATCGCGGCAGGCATCGTCACTGGCATTATCGCCTTGATCATCATTTCCGTCATCCGCGGCGCAATCGGCGAAGCCAACTTCGCGGTCGCCCCGGAAGACAACATCATCGTTCAAATCGTCAAGCACTTCTTTGACGGCACTGCCGCCATTGCCGTTGGCGCCGGCGTACTGGTCAATGGCCTTGCGCTTGGGATGAGCGGCGAATAGCCTGCGCTGACTGTCCCCAATCGCATACACGACAAAGCGCGCCCTGGAGACATGTGCCACGGCGCTTGTTCGCGCTGTGGGATTGCCACAGGCGCGGACAGTGTATTGAAGTCGGTTGAAACAAAAATCTTAACCACCGAGGACACCGAGAGCACCGAGAATAATTCTACAGTATTGTTGCTCTCCACGTTCATTGCGCATTTTATAGGGAAATGAAGTATTTTAATTTCAACCGATTTCGATACGGTACCGAATCCGGTCGCTTCTATCCTGGAAAATGTGATATACTCACAATACTGACCAGTCAGTATTGTGAGGCAGCATGAGCGAGCATGCCAGCGACACCCCTTCCACCCGCGAACGCATCCTCGATGCCGCGATGAATATCTTCAGCGCCAAGGGCTTCCACGATACCAAGCTGGACGAGATCGTCGCCGAAGGCGGCATCAGCAAAGGTTCGATCTATTTTCATTTCCCGAACAAGGAAAAACTCTTCATCGCGCTTGTTGATCAGTTCGCCGACTTGATCGAGCGCCGCGCCAAAGAAGCGATCATGCAGGAAACACAGGGTATCCGCCGCGTTCAGGTTGCCCTGGAAGCGGTGCTGGAGACCTTCGGCAAATACCGTCGTCCGGCCAAGCTGCTGCTCGTTCAAGCGGTGGGGCTGGGCACAGTTTTCGAGCGCAAGCGCATGGAAGTCAACGATCGCTTCGCTCTGCTGATTAAGACCTATCTCGACGAAGCGGTCGCTGATGGTTCCATTGCGCCCGTCGATACGGCAATTGTGGCGCATGCCTGGATGGGCGCCATTTACAGCGTCGTGATTCAGTGGGTTTACACCGGCGAGCCGAGCAAGGAGGAGATCATGGATGCCTTGTTGCCGCTGCTGCTGAAGAGCGTCGGCTACCAGGAGTAAAGCATGGAATCGGCAGCGTTTCGCGCGGCCCCGCTCAATCGGCGTTATGGACGCCTGCTCAGTTGCAGCTTGCCTTGCAACGGGGTCGGTTTCCAAGATTTTCTGGGGGCTGCGGAGGGTCAGCCGCGCAGCTACTGGGAGAACCGGAGCAATCGCCTCGCCTTTGCTGGCGCCGGCGCAGTTGTCGAGTTGATGGCTTGGGGGGGCGAACGTTTCCGCAAGATAACGCGAGACGCGCGCGAACTTTATGCCAAGGCGCGCATCGTCGGTGGCGACCCGCCCTGGACAGGTCCGCGACTTTTTGGCGGCTTTTCGTTTCGGGGCGATTTCACACCGGACAACACCTGGTCGATTTATGCGCCGGCGCATTTTGTCTTGCCCCATTATCAACTGGTCAGCATCGACGGCGAGACCTGGCTGACTATCAATACGCAGATTCCCCCCGAGGAAGATCCCGAAGCGCTTGTAAGCGACTTGCAAGTCGCCTTGCAAGAGAAGATCAGACAATTACAAGTCGAAGGCAGACATCTGTCAATTCATCGGCAGTCGCCTTTGCAGAGCGTCCACTACCCGATGAGCTTTGACATGTGGGAGGCGATGATCCGCCAGGCGACCGAGCGCATACACGCTGGGGAATTGAACAAGGTTGTGCTTGCGCGCGCGGCCGAATTGCGCTTTGAAGAGCGCGTGCGCCTGATGCCGATTCTCAGTCATCTGGCCCGGGATTACGCCGATTGTTATCGCTTCTTGTTCGAGCCTCGACCGCGCTTTGCCTTTTATGGCGCCTCCCCGGAACTGCTGGCGAGCGTGCGGGGCAAAGCCATTGAAACTATGGGTTTGGCAGGCAGCATCGGCCGTGGCAGCGCCCGTGAAGATGACTTGCGCTTGAGCGGGGAATTGCTGCGCAGCCACAAGAACCGGCAAGAGCACAGAATTGTCGCCGACAAGATTCGCGATCGCCTGTTGCCCTTGACCGATACGCTGGAGATCGCGCCGCCGGGTTTGCTCAAGCTGAAGAATATCCAGCACCTCCATTCGCCGATCCAGGGACGACTCAAGCGGGAAACCGGCATCTTGGCGCTGGTGGAAACCCTGCATCCGACGCCTGCTCTGGGCGGCGACCCAAGGGAACGCGCTATGCGTCTCATCCGCGATCTGGAGCCGATCCCGCGAGGCTGGTACGGCGCGCCGGTGGGCTGGATCGACGCCAACCTCGAGGGACAGTTCACCGTGGCGATCCGCTCGGCTGTTGCTCAAGAGTCCCGCGCCTGGATTTACGCAGGCGCCGGCATCGTGGCGGAAAGCCAGCCCGAATCCGAATGGGAAGAAACCGCCCTCAAATTCCGCCCTATGCTGGACGCGCATGGGAGCAAAGACTAACCACAAAGACACGAAGAACACAAAGGAAATGGATTAAGAAAAGTGTTGACAGAATATGAAACAAGTTCAGATGGAAAACCTATCTCGTATAAGATCATCGGAGCAGCGATAGAAGTTCATCAAACGCTGGGAGCTGGTCTTTTAGAAAGCGTGTACGAAGACGCATTGTGCATTGAACTAGACCTGCAAAACATCAAGTACGAAAGGCAAAAGTTGATCGAACTCAAGTACAAAGGAACTCAGATCAGTAATCTGGTAGCTGACCTAATCGTTGAGAATAGCGTCATTGTCGAGTTGAAATCGGCGGAAGCTCTTGAACGCATACATACAGCTCAAGTCCTGACCTATTTGAAGCTAAGTAATCTCAGAACGGCTCTGCTCATAAACTTCAATGTGACTGTTCTCAAGGACGGCATCAAACGGATCGTTCTGTAAGTTAAACTTCGTGCCCTTTGTGTCTTTGTGGTGAATCTGGTGCCAAATTCGAACACCCTATACGCCAATGTCTTTGTTGATGCCCTGGTGGCGGCGGGCTTGAAGCGGGTCTGCTTTTTGCCCGGGTCGCGGCATACGCCGCTGATCCTGGCTTTCGCGCGGCACAGGGACGCCATCGACATCTACTCCCACCTAGATGAGCGAAGCGCCGCCTTCTTCGCGCTTGGGCTGGCGACAGCAAGTAATGAACCCGCGGCTCTGGTATGCACATCGGGCTCGGCGGCGGCCAACTTTTTCCCGGCGATAATCGAGGCGCGGCAGTCCCGTACCCCGCTGCTGGTATTAAGCGCGGATCGGCCTCCTGAGCTACGGCACAGCGGCGCCAATCAGACCATCGATCAGGTCAAGCTCTACGGCGACGCCGCCGCCTGGTTTGTCGACGCGCCGCTGCCGGAAGCGGATCCGCCGCCGCTCGCCTTGCGCAACTTGCGGACGCTGGCGGCCAGAGCGATGGTTAAGACGGCAGAGGGCGTCGTGCATGTCAATCTGCCCTTCCGCAAGCCCTTCGAGCCCGGCGGCGATGATGCCGAAGTCATGAATATCGACCGCGGCGAAGCAACGCGTTTCTTCAGGCAGAAGCGGTCCGACGCCTCCACGCTTGAGGATCTGATGCGGGGCGAGACCCGGGCGAAGAGGGGCATCATCTACTTTGGGCACGGCAGTTGTCGCAGCGCGGCCGAAGCGGGGGCGCTGACGCGCTGGGCAGCCCGCGCGTCGCGCGTCAGCGGCTATCCGATTCTGGCGGAATACACCTCCAACATGCGGCATATCGGACACGCGGCGAGCGAGCGTTATGAGCCGCTGGGCGCCTATGAAACTTACCTCGGCGCCGCCGCCTGCGAATTCAAGTCAATCGAAGCGCTGATTCGCTTTGGCGCGCCACCCTTGTCCAAGGCGATGGGCGACCTGGTGGCGGGGGCGGATTTGAAGCATCACATCTATTGCAGCCGGGACGGCGAATGGGCGGACGACAGTCACGGCATAACGGATCTGGTTCATTTTGATCCTTTGTCGGCAACGCCAATGCCATACGCGGGCGACCCGCCAGCGACGGAAACCGCCTTCCGTGACAGAATAAGCCGCGCCGAGACGATCGCCTGGAAACTCATCGACAAAGAGATGGAAACGGGAGATTATTTCGATGGCGCGGCAGTCTATGATGTGGTGGACCTGATGCCGGCGGACGGGCTAATCTTCGCCGGCAACAGCTTGCCCGTGCGTCACTTGGATCAATTTGGCAAGCCGGGCGATCGGCCAATCCTGGCCTTTGCCAACCGCGGCGCTTCCGGCATTGACGGCAACATCTCGTCCGCTTTGGGCATCGGCGCGGCCTGTCGGGATCGACCCTTGGCCGCCATCGTCGGCGACATCACCTTCTATCACGACATGAATGGCTTGCTGGCGATAAGGCGCTGTGGCGTGCCGGTGACGATCGTCGTATTGAACAACGCAGGCGGCGGCATCTTCCATCGGCTGCCGATACACCGATTCGAGCCAGCCTTCAGCGATTATTTCATCACCGCGCACGGTTTGGATTTTTCCCATGCCGCGCGGCTCTATGGTTTGGCGTATCGGCGCGCCGATGACCGCCTGGCATTTCGAAGGACGTTCGCCGAGGCAATGGGGGGGCGCGGGTCGACCCTCATCGAGGTTCGCACAGATGCCTTGAATGACTTGCGGCGGCGAGAAGGCATCATGGCGACGATACGCGCCGAGGCCGAAGAAATGGACTCAAGCGATTGAAGACGATTCAGTGAGGAGAAACCAGATGACAACAACACGGGAAGAGCAGGCAAATATCAAGACCGCGGATCTAATGCGCCTGGCGGATTGGGTGGAGGTCAAGCGCTATGACGATATCACTTATCACAAAGCCGAGGGCATCGCGCGCATCGCCTTTGATCGCCCCAACCTGCGCAACGCTTTTCGACCGGAGACCATCGACGAAATGACCGAAGCCCTGCTGCATGCCTGGCACGACGGCGAAGTCGGCGTCTTGTGGATCACAGCCAACGGTCCCAGCAGCAAAGACGGCGTCTGGTCATTTTGCGCCGGCGGCGACCAAAAGGTGCGCGGGCACTCCGGCTACGTCGGCGACGATGGCGTACCGCGGCTCAACGTCCTGCAATTGCAACGTTATATCCGCAATATTCCCAAGCCGGTCATCGCAGTGGTGCCGGGCTTCGCCATCGGTGGCGGGCACGTCTTGCATGTCTGCTGCGATTTGACTATTTCCAGCGATAACGCGATCTACGGCCAAACCGGACCCATCGTCGGCAGCTTTGACGCCGGTTTCGGCTCGTCCTTTCTGGCGGCGCATGTCGGGCAGAAGAAAGCGCGCGAGATCTGGTTCCTCTGCCGTCAATACAGCGCCGAGCAAGCCCTGGAAATGGGTATGGTCAATACCGTCGTGCCGCTGGCGGAGCTGGGGCGGGAAGCGCTTCAGTGGTCGCGCGAAATACTGAGCAAGAGCCCGTTGGCGCTGCGTTTCATCAAAGCCGGTTTGAACGCCGAGCTTGACGGTCAGACTGGCGTGCAGGTTCTGGCGGGTGACGCCACCATGCTCTTCTATATGACCGAAGAGGGCAGCGAGGGCAAGAATGCTTTCCTCGAAGGGCGCAAGCCGGACTTCAGCAAGTTCCCGCGCCGGGCTTGAGCAAGCGCTGCCGTTGCTTGGAAAACACATGTCTGACGTCGGATCTGAAATGACCGCTGATTGGCTGAGCGCGCGCGCCCGCGCCACGCCGCACAAAGCCTTCCTTCATGTCGCAGCCGAAACATACAGCTTCGCCGATATGGATCGCTTGGCGCGCGCCACGGCCGCATTCATCAAAGGGCGCGCTCATGTCGGCGCGGGCGATCATGTGGCGCTGTTCATGCGCAATGGTCCGGCAGCGATTTTGAGCCTGCTGGCATTGATGCGCCTGGGCGCTGTGATCGTGCCTTTGAATACCCGCCTGACCGCTGAGGAACTCAAATGGCAGATTAAGAACAGCGGCTGTCGTTTATTGATCTGTGAGCGCGATGGCGAGGCGATTGCCCGCGCCGTCGCCGACGCCGTTCTGGTCTTTCCCGGCGCGGCCAATTTGACGGCGAGGGACGACGCGGATGCGCCAGCGGGCATTGACCTCAACCGCGACTTCGCAATCATTCACACTTCCGGCACGAGCGGGCGTCCGAAAGCTGCGATTTTGACATACAACAACATATTCCAGAGCGCGCTCGGCTCGGCATTTCGATTGGGCCTCCTGCCCGACGATCGCTGGCTCTGCGTCTTGCCGCTTTATCACGTCGGCGGATTGAGCATCATCCTGCGCTCATTGATTTATGGCACAGCTGTTGAACTGTCGCCCATGAAGCGTTTTGATGTGGATGCGGTGAATCGGCTGCTGGCCGAACGGCCGATTTCGCTGATATCGCTGGTTCCGACGATGTTGTCGCGCCTGCTGGATGCGAAGGCGCGTCCGTGGAATCCACGACTCCGACTCGTCTTGCTCGGCGGGGAGGCGACGCCAGTCGAGCTGGTATCGCATTGTCTCGGGGAAGGTATCCCGATCGCCCCCAGTTATGGATTGAGCGAGGCGGCATCGCAGGTGGCGACGGCGGCGCCCGACCTGTTGGGCGCCAAACCCGAAAGCGTCGGCAAGCCATTGCTGTTCACGGAATTACGGGTGCTTGACGAAGGCGGCGACGACACAGCGCCGGGCGAGCCGGGCGAAATCATCGTCAAAGGACCCCAGGTCATGCGCGGCTACCACAATGATTCGGCAGCCACGGCAAGATCTCTGCGGGCTGGCTGGTTGCATACGGGCGATATCGGCACGCTCGATGAGGATGGCGATCTGGTTGTCCTGCAACGTCGCGAAGACCTGATTGTCAGTGGTGGCGAGAATATCTATCCGGCTGAAGTGGAGAAGGCTCTGCGAGCGCATCCAGCCATCGAAGAAGCGGTTGCTGTCGGGCTGGCGGATGCCAAATGGGGACAAAGGGTCGCGGTGGCGATTCAACTGAGGGACGGGCGTGACGTTTCCGAAGAGGCAATTTTTTCGTTTGCTCGCGGCATGTTGGCTTCATACAAGATCCCGCGCGAGATCCGTTTCATCAGCGTCTTCCCGCGCACATCGTCGGGCAAAATACAGCGGCGGGAAGTGCGGAAACTCTTCAATGATTAGCGGGGAGCTGCACGTCAACGGTCATCATTACGACCTGGAAATCAGCGGGCAAGGCGAAGCGCTGCTGCTCTTGCATGGATTTGGCGGCGACAAAAGCGCCTGGGCTGACCTGCGAGCCAGATTGGATAGCGAGTACCGGGTCATCGCCGTCGATATCTTGGGTCATGGCGCCAGTGATAAACCGACACAGCCCCGCGCTTATCGCATGGAGCGCGCTTCCTGCGATATCCTATCCTTGCTCGACGAATTGCGTATCCCGGCTTGTCATTTGCTGGGTTACTCAATGGGCGGGCGGCTGGCGCTGCGCCTGGCAGCGCGCTATCCCGGGCGCTTCCGCAGCTTGATCCTGGAAAGCGCCTCGCCGGGATTGGCCGGCGATGTCGAGCGCGAGCAACGCCGTCGCCAAGACGAAGCCTTGGCGGAGCGTATCGAGACGATGGGCATCGCCTGGTTCGCCGACTATTGGGAGAAACTGCCGCTTTGGAAATCGCAGGGCAAGTTATCCGACGATATCCTGGCAGCGCAGCGGAAACAGCGCTCAGGCAACAGTTCGACAGGACTGGCCAATAGCTTGCGCGGCATGGGCAGCGGCGCGCAGCCCAACCTGTGGCCGCGCCTGAAACAAGTGACGATGCCAGCGCTGCTGCTGGCCGGAGAGCTGGACAGCAAGTTCGTCGCGATCAATCAGCGGATGGCTCGGCAGATGCCCCGAGCCGATTTGCAGGTGATTCCGGATGCCGGGCACAATATCCATCTCGAGCAGCCGCTGATATTTCAGAAGCGGGTCAAATCATTCTTACACGGTCTCTAAGGCAGCGAGAGCTCGCTTGATGAACCATTCATATTGCGCCCCCATGCGCGCGGTCCTGTCTTTATCCGTCGACCACTTGGCAAAATGCGCCAATCGCAGCGCTCCCCAGAGGTCCCAGAAGGGCAAAGAACTGTAATCCAGCCCGGGATTCCGCGCCTTGTAGGCTTTGGTGTACAGGTCCATCGCAGCCTCGCCGAGCGCCCAAAGCATTTCCAGGCGACTCTTGCCCAAGTCCCCCAGCGGGTCGCCGAGCATGGCATCCTCCCAGTCGATGATCGCCGCCAGTTGATCGGCGCGCCAAAGCAGATTGCCGAGCCAGAAGTCGCCGTGCAGCAGGACCGCATCGTTAAATTGAAGGCTTGAAGCGGCCGCGCTTATGGCCGAGCGGATGCCATAGGCGTCTCCCGTCGTTTCACGCATGTTCTCCTCGATCACTTTACGTTGAGAAGGCAAAAAGGAAAGATCATGTTGGTCAATGTTGAAGCGGTGGATATTGCTCAGAATCCCCGCCAACTGATGGCAATATGCGGAAAGATCCGCCGCTGCGAAGCGGGTTTCTCCCTCGACGAATTCGGTAATCAGAAATGGGATGGCAGCGCTGGTATCCACAAGCAGGGGCCGCGGCGCGGCTAGCCCGGCACGTGACAGGATCTCCAACAATGCGAATTCGTCGCGAGCGATATCGGGATTGCGCTGACGGTCACGGGGACCGTGACCTAGCAGGATCAGGAACTGTGGCCTAGCGCGATTTGTGATTATCTCCAGCTTGGCGACGCGCGGACTGAGTTGCTGCGCGTCCTTCAATTCCCAGCCGGGTTTGACGGCGGCGAGGGCTTTCTGCGCTTGCTGGAATGAAAACTGCATGACAGGAGATTGTAGCCGGGGCGATTTGGCAGGACAAAGTTTGTGCGGGAGTCTGGATTAGAAATCGTTGACGGCCGGCCAGACGCCGCTAGACTGAAGAGAGAAGCTGTGGCAAGAAAAAATGTGGTGAAGCAGATGGAACCGATTTACGTCATCCCTTGGTACGTTGCGTTGGCGATCGTCATCGCCGTTCTGTTGCTCTTCTTTTTGAAGTGAGGCAGGTGCCAGATCAACTCGGTCTCCGCCTGGCAGGTAAGTTGCCGAAGATTAGGGCTGAATTTCTGATGGGTTGTCCGCTCCGGCAAGCCGCCAAGCCGCAGGCAGATAGACGATGCCGCGGTTTTCCGTCCGCTGCATGACTTCGCTATCCCCGGTCACCAGGAAGGACAGCGCGAATGAGATCGAATCGATCACGGGTCCGGCGACTTCCCGGGCGACGATATCGATCCAGTATTCGCCCGGCAGCAGATTGACATTTTCAATCTTGCATTGCAGCGTGGCATCTTGGTAAAGCGCCAGGCTGGCGCGCTCGGCGCTGGGTATGTCAACAAAACTCAGGATCGTTCCGGCAGGATCGAGAATGCGCAGGGAAAAGCGATAATTGCTTGTCGGCTCGCGGACTTTCAGCTTCAGGTTGAACAGAACGGAATCGCCGGTATGGAAGCTGGTGATGACCCGGCCGCCGCTCACATCGCGCATGGCGATATCGGCGACGCGGAAGCTGCCGGTGCCCTCGCGCAGTTCGGCGGCCGGGACCTCGGCGCTGGCGAAGACCTTGGACTTGTCGATGGCGCCCTGGAAGTAGGCGGTCAGGATATCGCTGGGGGAACCGGCGGCGGTGACCCTCCCCTCGCGCAGGTAAATGGCGCGGTCGCAGATGCGCTCGATGTTGTAGGGATTGTGGGTGACAAAAATCACGGTCACGCCGCTGTTTGAGAGCTCGTCCATGCGCGTCAGGCATTTCTTCTGGAAGTTGACGTCTCCCACGGAAAGCACCTCGTCAATCAAGAGGATATCGGCGTCAACATTGACCGCGACGCTGAAACCGAGACGGGCTTGCATGCCGCTGGAATACTGGTAGACCGGTTTGTCCAGCCATTCTCCCAGTTCCGCGAAAGATTCGATTTCGGGCATCTTGGCGTCCATTTGCGCCGCGGTAAAACCCATGATGGCGCCCAGCAGCTTGATATTCTCCCGGCCGGTCAAGTCACGGTGCATGCCAGCCGCCAACTCGATCATCGGGAAGAGACGCCCGTTAATCTCGACTCGCCCGTGCGTGACCGGGCTGACGCCCGCCAGCAATTTGAGCAAGGTGCTCTTCCCCGCCCCGTTTTTGCCGACGATGCCCAGCGACTCGCCTTGTTCGACTTGGAAGGAGATGTCTTTTAATGCCCAGGGACCGTAGGCCGCGAAGCCGTTTTCCCCCCGACCCGCCAGTTGATCGAACTGTCTGCGCAGGTACGGGCGCAGCGGCAAGCCGTAACGCTTCCAGACATCGTCGACGTGTATAGCAACATCTTTGGGCATTTCGATTCATCCTTTGCTCGTCAGGCGCGAACAAAACATCTAGGATACCGAGCTTGGTTACAGAACATCGGCAAAATACTGTGACAAGACCTGGAAAAGCGGAAAGGCGACCAGCAGAATCAATAATGTAACGAGCAAACTGATGAGAAGCGACTCGAGATCGGGCGGCTGCCCGAAGATCAACACTCTGCGGAAGCCGTCGATGATGCCGACCGTGGGATTGAGCCGGTAGACAACTTGCAGGTTGCTCGCCAGCTCTTTGGAAGAATAGATCACCGGCGTCAGGAACAGCCAGACTTGCATGAAATACTGCAAGCCATGCAGCATGTCGCGCCGATAGACGGTGAAGGCCGCGATGCCGATGCCGACGCCCCAAGCCAGCAAGCTCACCATCGCCACCAGCAGCGGCAGCCAGAGCCAAGCCGGGGTGATTGGCATCTGATAAAGCAGCAAGGCGACGAAGAGCACGATCGACGACATGACAAAGTCGAAGAAGGTGGTGGCCAGGACGACCAGCGGAAATATGAAGCGCGGGACAGCCATCTTACGCAGAAGCGTGCCATTGGCAAGGATGCCAAAGGGAATGCGGATGACCGATGTTTGAAAGTAGGTCCAGGGCACGGTGGCGGCGAAGACAAAGACCAGATGAGGCGCGCCTTCGGTATCGATCTCGACCACCCGGTGCAAAAAACTGAAGATCGCCGTCGTCAAGATGGCGGGAATGATCGCCCAAAGCGGACCCAGGATCGTCCGGCGGTAGCGCGCGCGTATATCGCGGCTGACCAGGGAGAGGAACAGATTCCAGTAACTGCGCCACTTGAGGGCGCGATTAGCCGACGCCGTCGTATTCGACCAATGACTCATGTTGGGAAATGGCTTTCCTGCGCGCAATCAGCGCCGTTAATTTCGTTGCAACAGCTAAAAGTTAAAACCGCTTGAACTTAGTAAATCCAAGTTTGTCATGTAAATCTGACCACTATGTCCCGAAACAGTGGGGACTCGCCACAGAGACACAGAAGTAGTTCCAAGTAAGTAATGCAAAATAAGCCGTGTGTAGGGGCGACATATCATGTCGCCCGTCGATGCGATGGCGCGGTTTCGGGCGACCAGATTGGTCGCCCCTACGGGATTCGATTATTTTGTAGTTTTCTA
>DAOULD010000057.1:0-30922 GCA_034420635.1 Anaerolineae bacterium
CTACACTGTCGAAGGCAAGCGCAGGTTGGCGCAAGTTGCGGAATCAATCTGTCACGACGCGGACCTCGCGAAATTGCTGGGAGAGATCTTCGATATCATCGGCGCCTACGGACAGCTTGACATTCGTAAAGATCACAGCCGAATTTTGCGGCGCGAATACATTGAAGGCATGGCTTGGGACAGCGGCCTCTTTTCCCGCGATATGATCATCAATCGCGCCGAATTGCAGACAGTCTACGAAGAACCCACCCTGGCGCTCGTGGATTCAAAAGTCAATGATCCGCGACATATCATGCCGATGCTTGAAATCGCCGTCGAGCAAAAGATCGAAAAGTTGATCCTGGTGGCCGCCGAACTCTCCGCCGAAGCGATGGCCGGCTTAATGATGGCGAACGGCAAACTCAAGAACTTCGGGGTCATGGCGGTAAAGGGACCTGGCATGAACGCCGATGATCGCGCCGCTGCCTTCGAGGATATTGCAATAGCGACCGGCGCCAAGACGCTTGTTGAGGCGGCGGGGGACAGCCTTAAAGACGTGACCTTTGGACACTTCGGACGGGCGCGGCGTGGCTGGGCGAGCACTCACAATTTCGGCGTCATCGGCGGCAAGGGCGATCCACGCAAGTTGCGACAACATATTAGCCGCCTGCAACGCTGGCTGGAACAAAGCGACGACCCGCAAATGCGTGAAGCGCTTCAAAAGCGAATTGGTCGACTGATGGGCGGCTCGGCAACCTTGTGGATCGGCGGCGTGTCCGAAATCGAGATCGATCAAGTAAAAACGTTGGCGGAAAAGACCGCCAGCGCGATGCGCGCCGCGGTCAGCGACGGCGTCTTGCCGGGCGGCGGCATGGCTTACCTAAACTGCCGCAGCGTCCTGGAAAGCAAATCGCAAGTCGGCGATGACCCCGACGAGCGCGCAGCCCACCGCATCCTATTTGATGCCCTGGCAGAGCCCGCGCGCGCTATTTACGAAAATGCCGGGTACGAACCGGGCGAGGTCATAGCAAAGCTCTCGGACCTGGATAATGGTTATGGCTTTGATGTCATTAGCGGGGCGATTACCGACGGCGGGGAGCTTGTTGACAGTGCCGCCGTTATGAAAGCCGCCTTGCGCAATGCGGCGCTAACCGCCGGGATGATGCTGACCATTGATGTCATCGCGCATCACCAAACGCCGGAAATCGCGCGCCAACCCGGGTAGGAAGACACATGCGGGGTGAAGTAATCAGCCTGGAATTCATCGGATCCGACGAATCTGCCTATGCGCTGGCGGCGTCGCCGGGCTTCGCCAAAGACGGCCTTTGCTTCGCCGCTACATCGGGGGGCTTGTATCGCTCAACAGATGGCGGGGAGGGCTGGAAACTGTTGCGCATTGCCGACGAACCGGCCTTCCAAATGGCTGCGACGGCACTTGCGGTGTCGCCGGCATTTGCCCAGGACCGCACAGTCTTTGCCGCGGTCAAGGGAGGCATTCTGCGATCCAGCGACGGGGGCGATACCTGGTTCGCCGCCAAGTTCCCCGCCCCACCTCCACTCTTCACGACGCTGGCTATCTCTCCAGATTTCGCGCGGGACGGGCTGATGCTCGCCGGTACAATGGAAGACGGCGTATTCTCTTCGACCGACCGCGGCGTAAACTGGCAGCCCTGGAACTTCGGCTTGTTCGACCTGAGCGTCCTTTGTCTGGCGGCTTCGCCGCATTTGCGGGAAGACGAGACGATCGTCGCCGGTACCGAAACGGGCTTGTACCGCAGCGCTAACGGCGGGCGCGCTTGGCGAGAAAGCGGATTCCCAAGCGAATTCGCGCCGATATTGAGCCTGGCATACGCAGCTGGCAAAGATGAGAGTTTGCTCTTCGCCGGAACCGAAGACAATGGTCTTTTCATCTCTGGCGACGAAGGCGCGAGCTGGGATCGAACGGCGCCCGACGCGCTGCCCGGATCGGTCAATCAATTGCAGATTCTGTACCAGCCTGATGGTGGCGCCGAGATTTATGCGCTTTCAGACGACGGCGTTATCAGATCCCGCGATGCCGGGCAAAACTGGGATTTTCTTCTACAGGCGGAAGTCCCGCCAACCGCGATCTTGGTTCCCGATCCCGGCGGCGAAGCCATGTTCCTCGGTCTGCTTGGAAAAGGAATTGTTCAGTATGAACTTTAGAGCCGCGCAATACAGCAAGAAGACAATCCCCGCCGCCACAGAAGGAGCGCTTTTGTGACAACCAAAACATTTTCTTTCGACATCGGTCAATACAAGTGCGTCTCGATCAGTGACGGCATTCAGCCGATTGACGCTGAATTGCTGCCGACATTTTTTGCCGGATCATCAGACGAGCAATTGGCGCTTGCCTTCAAGTCGCATGGCATCTCTCCTGACTATTACGAGTTGCAATGCAATTGCCTCTTGATCGACACGGGCGACAGCCGGATCTTGATCGACAGCGGCGGCGGACCCTTTTTTGATCCGCACCTGGGACTGTTGACGCCCGGTCTCGAAAGCGCGGGATACAGCCCCGGGGATATTGACTTCGTCGTCCTCACGCACGGTCATCGCGATCACGTCTGCGGCGGCGTCGCCCAAGACGATTCCATGATCTTCCCCAAAGCCAAACATGTGATGGTGCGCGGAGAATGGGAGTACTGGGTCAACCTTGGCGATGACGAGATCAGCAAGATGGCTCATGCCGAAGACATTCGCTTCACCCGGCATTGCCTAAAAGCTATCGCGCCTCAACTGGAACTGATTGATGCGGGTGAGGAGATTGCGCCCGGCGTCCGCACGCTGGCCACGCCCGGTCATACGCGCAACCATATTTCCGTCGAAGTGAACTCGGGGGACAGGTCGCTGATCTGTGTCGCCGACACCATGGATCTTCCCATTCATATCGAAAACACCAGTTGGCGCCCTGCCTGGGATGAATTGCCGGAAACAGGTATCGAAACCCGCCGGGCTCTGTTGAGACGCGCCGCTGAGCGGAAGGCGCTCATTCATGGCTTCCATTTTCCCTTCCCCGGCCTCGGCTATGTGCGCGAGGATGGGGACGGCTGGCGCTTCGAGCCGTATTCGGGCTAGCAATTGTACCAAGTAAGTAATGCAAATGATTGATGAAATAGACAGCCACAAAATAATCGAAAACTCTAGCGGCGTTTCGCTGAAACGCCCGAAAATCACCGTCTGCGCAATATCGGCGGGTAGCTATACAGGGGTACGGGCATGACGAATCTCGCGATGAGGCTAGAGGGTAGAGTCGCCGTCATCACCGGCGCGGCCTCAGGCATCGGCCGCGCTACCGCATTGCGCTTTGCCCGCGAAGGCGCCCATGTTGTAATTGCGGATATTGATGTCTCTGGAGGACAAGACTGCGCCGGCGAAATCCGTAGCTCCGGTGGAGAGGCGCGCTTTATAGAAGCCGATGTGAGCCGGGAAAGCGACCTGATTAGAATGATCGACTGCGCCGTGACAGCCTACGGCGGGCTGGACATTCTGCATAACAACGCCTTCTGGGCGCGGGGCGCTACGGCGCTGGATACAACTGCCGACGACTGGCAGCGGACAATTGATGTCACACTGCGCCCGGTGTGGCAGGTCAGCAAACTTGCCATACCACAGCTTCTGAAGAGCAAGGCCGGGGTCATCTTGAATACGGCCTCCGTGCACAGCATCGTCGGTTTGACCGGCAGTGCCGCCTATCAAGCGTCCAAAGGCGGTGTCCTGTCATTGACGCGCGCGCTGTCGCTGGAGCTGGCGCCGCGAATCCGTGTCGTTGCGATTCTTCCCGGTACGATTGAAACACCGGCGAACCGCGACGTGCCAGCGGAAGTGCATGAGGCTTTCCTGCAAAAAGTCCCGCTGGCGCGGCGGGGACAGCCGGAAGAAATCGCCAGCGTTGCCGCCTTCCTGGCATCCGACGACGCCAGCTATATCACGGGCACCGGCATCGTTGTCGACGGCGGTTACACGACGCATTAGCCGAGCAATGCGGGCTCATTTGGCATACTACAATTGAGACATTGTCCGAACCATATAAGGAAAGAGAATAATTGTGAAAACAGATGACTGGCCAGATTACACCTCGCCTGTTCCCCGTTATAGCTTTGCCGAAAATTTGAGTGATCAGGAAGAGCAACTGCGGGTGAATCCGATGCTCAAGCGCTTTGACGAGTCACGCGCGCAACTCGCTGCGGACTCTCATCGTCCGCTTTATCACTACGTCAATCCCGAAAGCACCTTGAACGATCCCAACGGGCTCTGCTTTTGGCAAGGGCGCTGGCACCTGTTTTACCAAGCCTATCCGCCCGAAGATACCCGTCAACATTGGGGACATGCCGTCAGCGACGACTTGATCCACTGGCGAGACTTGCCCTACGCGATCTATCCCCATCCGGAAGAGTGCTGCTATTCGGGCTCCGCGCTGGTAGAGGACAACCGCGTCATCGCCATGTACCACGGAACCAAGATCGGCAATATGATCGCCACCTCCTCGGATCCGCTTTTGCTGAACTGGGAAAAGCTGGGGGACGGCGCCGTCATCCCGATGGCAAAAGAAGGCGAGCCGCCCTTGCCCTACACCGTATTTGACCCCTGCGTATGGGAGAAAGACGGGTTCTACTATGCCTTGTCCGGCGGGACACTGCCCAATGGACCGGACCGCAAGCAAATCCGCGCCAACTTTTTATTCCGGTCCGCCGATCTGGTAAATTGGGATTACCTGCATCCTTTTGTCGAGAACGACCAATACACGGTGGTCGGCGACGACGGCGCTTGTCCCTATTTCTGGCCGATCGGCGATGACAAGCATATCTTTCTCATGTACAGCCATATGACCGGCGGACAATATCTGTTGGGCGACTATGACAAGGATCGCGACAAATTCGTCGTCACCGATGGCGGCTTGTTCAACTTCGGACCATCGACGCCATCAGGCGTCCACGCGCCCTCGGCCACACCCGACGGCAAAGGCGGCGTCATCGTCATCTTCAATATGAACCAGGGCATGCCTACCCGCGGCTGGAACCAGATCATGACCCTGCCGCGCCTGCTCGCGCTGGACGAAGACAAGCGCCTGCTCATGGAGCCCGCCGGCGATATCGAGTCCCTGCGTTATGACCATCGACAGTTGGGACCTATAGAGCTGCCCGCCAACCGGGAAATCTTGTTGGACGATATTCAGGGCAACGCGCTGGAACTGTCGCTCGAGCTCGACCCCGGCGACGCGCCCATGGTCGAATTGAACGTGCTGCGCTCGCCCGATCGAGAAGAGCTTACGCGCGTCGCTTTTTACAAACATCGCGGGCGCCGCTATAGACAGCGGCTATCCAAAACGGCGGCTATGAACGCCAGTTCGGCGGCTATGCAAAAGCTGCCGCAGCGTTACGAAAGCATGATCACAATTGACACATCGTATTCGTCGACGCTGCCGGATGCGCTTTCACGCGCGCCGGAATCCGCGCCGGTGTACCTCGCCCCCGACGAGCCCCTGCAATTGCGCGTCTTCGTCGATCGCAGCGTGGTCGAGGTTTTCGTCAATGGCAGACAGTGCCTGGCGACGCGGGTCTATCCCGGCCGCGAGGATAGCCTTGGCGTCTCACTGCGGTCTCAGGGACTGTCGACGGCGGTCACGAGACTCGACGCCTGGCAGATGCGCAGCATCTGGGATAAGGGCGCTGATTCCACCTGACCAACCGGTAAATTGTCAGCTAATGAATGAGCGAAAATCCGTCAGCTTGTGGAAGATAATCCGGTTCGAGTCGTGATAGCGGATGGCTCCACGATAGGCGGCGCGCACGAGATAGATGATATCGTCGCCGTCGAACTGCCAATCGACGTATTGAAATCCCGTAAGGCGCATCGAGTCTTCCGCAGACAACCCACTCTCGTCCGTCATCAAGGTCTTGACGACCTGCCAGTAACGTAAATCGCGCGAAACGCTTAGGGACAAGATATTTCGCTGCCTGGTCCATTCAGGATTTGTAACGTTGTTGACCAAGGCGAGATAAAAGCCCGTTTGCGCATCGTAGCGAATATTGAACTTGGTGCCGCCGCCCGGGAAATCGATGAACCCGGTCTCCGGATCAAATGAAATTGCGCGGCCGTCGTCCTCAATCTTTATAATAGCGGCTCGGTTAACCATAGGACTCGCGTTTAGCCGCAAGATATTCCACAGTTCCCCGTCCGGTGTCCGCACCACATTGCCCTCCAGCCAACAGGGCCGTTCAAGCCGATCCCATTGAGCTGGCGGCCAGTCGGGATCAAATGGGATTTTGTTGCTGATCGTCCAGTTCGAGGCGTCTAGCAAGTTCGCCTCCGCAGGCGCGGAGATCACACAAGAGTGGAAGCTCGGTCCATGAACTGGCGGATCAGCATCTTCGAAAGCTTTATACAGTCGACCTTTGTGCTCCAGCACGGGCACCGGCGCGCAATGATAATTTGGCGCGTCGCGATAGGGACCACCGCGAAAGAGCAATCCGGACGCGGCATCCGCGGGATGCGTCCAAGTGAAACCGCCATCATCGCTGCGACGGATTACGATCGAGCCGTATTGCTGTGATGTGCCAAGAATATACAAACTACCGCGATGCAGAAACAAGCTGCTCCAATAGCAGTTCATGATATGTGTCACGTTGACCCAGGTCATGCCATCATTTTCTGACCGATAGATGCTCGTCAAACTTTCTTCAGCCTCGTGATTCTTGGGACATCCTTTCAAGCCAAAATAATCGTGCGAAGCCACCAGCGCGCCATCCGCCAGACGAACGATGCTCGGGCTTCCCAGGTAGGTTAAGGTTCGCTCGGGTTGGTATTTGACTTCGTGCCAGACCATGCTCTTGCTTTCCCAGGTTAAAGTAGATCACGGAAGTTGTTCAATCGGCGGAAAATGATCCTGTTAGAATCGTGGAAGTTGCGCGTACCGCGATAGGCTGTCCGCACCACATAGATCAGGTCATCGCCATCGAACTGCCAATCGACGTACTGGAAACCAGTCAACAGAATAGATGCCGCCGGCTCCAAACCTGTGTCGTCACGCATGAGCGTTTTGACGAGGCGCCAATTCCACAAGTCGTCCGACACGCTCAACGAAAGCACATTACGCTGCCGCATGGGGTGCTTGCCGCGGTGGCCCTGGGTTTTAAGATCTCCCTCAGCCATCTCGCGCAACAAATCAGGATCCGCCAGGTTGTTCACCAAAGACAGATACTTGCCTGTTTGCGGATCGCGTCGGATTGTGAATTTGGCTTTGCTACCCGGGAAATTGACATAACCGCTTTCGGGATCGAAAGAAAGCGTCTTGCCCCCGTCTTCGATTTTCAGACAAGTCGCAACCTCTTCCACAATAGAACCCGCCTCGTAAGTCATGACATTCCAGAGTTGGCCATCGGGCGCCGCCACGATATTGCCTTCTCTCCAGCCTGGAGCCTCGGCGTCTGCCGGCTCCCACTCGCTCCGTATCCAGTCGGGATTACATGGCAACTTGTTGCTCATTGTCCAATTGGCGGCATCCAGCAAGTCGGCATCCGCCGGCGCGGAAATTACGCCGGCTTGAAAGTTGCCCCAGCCCGGCGGGTCACAATCTTCAAAGGCGCGGTACAGGCGTCCTTCGTGGCAGACCACCGGCACGGGAGCGCAATGATAGCTGGGTGGCTCGCGATAGGCGCCGCCTCTGAAAAGCAGGCCACTGCCTTCATCGGCCGGGTGCGTCCAGGTAAATCCGCCGTCTAGGCTGCGTCGAATCACAATCGAGCCATATTGCTGTGATGTACCCAGGATGTAAACCGCGCCATCATGAATAAACAAGCCACTCCAATAGCAGTTCATGATATGCGTGATATTGACCCAAGTCTCACCATCATCATCCGAACGATAGATACTGGTCAGGCTTTCCTCTGCTTCATGGTTCTTGGGACAGCCTTTCAAACCAAAGTAATCGTGAGAGACCAGCAAAGCGCCGTCATCGAGACGAACAACACTTGGACTGCCCAGATAGGTTAGCGTCCGCTCCGGCTGATATTTGACTTGCAACCATTTCATTGCGCGCTCTTTCTGGAAGGACAGGATTCACTATCCGGCCTCAGCCAAGATGATTATCAAGGAATTGAGGCCCGCGCAACGCGCGCGGACCCCATCAAAAAAGCTTAACGCTTATTCACTGACGTACCACTGGTCGGAGTGACCGCTTTCGAGGTGACTGATGTATACGACGCCCTCGACCGGCGTGAAGTTATGCAACCGGTTGGAACGGATGAAGACTTCAGGCGCCTCGCCAACAGTACCAAAATGGTAGATGTTCCTGACGGTATTGGCGACTAACTGCGTGCCCAACTCCAGATACCTTTCCGAGCCGATCTGCGTCAGTTGCCATTCATCGACCATGCGCATCTGTTCTTTCTGGTACTCGGGCGGTTCCTCGCCCTCGCCTCCATCGGTGAGCCACCATTGCCGCCAAGCCAAACCGCCGCCTACTGGCGTGGAATCAATGCCGTAGGGCGGGCGCAGCCAGATCGGCCGCTGATACAAGTCCTTCTCCGATACAACATCAGCGAACCAAACCGATGCGTGCACCTCGTTCGCGAGCAAGGCTTGCTTGAAGGCTTCGCGCGTACTTGGGTTGATTTCGACATCGACGCCGACATCTTCCCAGTATTCAGCCACCAACTCGGACATCGGGATGCGGTTGATCGCGTCCCAAAGCACGATTGAAAGTGGCGCGCCATCAGGGCGCTGGCGCACGCCATCATCGCCCATGGTCAATCCCATCTCATCGAGCAAGGCGTTGGCTTGGTCGGGATCATAGTCAGCATAGTGTCCGCCCATCCAGTCTTCATAGAAGACCGATGCCGACGAAACGCCCCAAGCCCTCGGCACCGCTTGACCGAAGAACAGGACATCGTTAATCTCGGACCGGTTGATGGCAAGCGACAAAGCCTGGCGGAAACGCAAGTCGTTGAAGATCTCGTTCAGGACCGGATCGCTGACCGTGATATTCAGTTGGTATTTGCTCATCGCGCCTTGATCAGCGGGCCACAGGATCGTCGTGTAATCGCCATCCGCCTCGCCTGCCTTCAGTACAGGCAGATCGCTCACTTCCAGGTTGTAAAAGCCGTAGTCGATAGCACCGGCTTGAACGTTAAGAATGACCACCTCCGGTTCCCCAAGCAGCAGCCGGACCTGGCCGTCAATATAAGGCAGTTGATTGCCTTCGGTGTCCACTTTCCAATAGTACGGGTTGCGAACATAGAATTTGTTGCCAAATTCATCCACCTGGTCAAGTTTCCACGGCTTGATTACCGGCAGGTCCGGGTCGAAGTCGTTCTGTCCCGTCTGTCCATTCATATGGAATTGAAAAGCGCCAGCCCAGCTATCATAACCTTCAGACTCTGCCAAAGCGGCCGCGTCCTCATTGTAATCAGCGTGCCACTGTTGCAGGTAATGGCGCGGCGCCAGCGGGAAGCCTTGACCACTGCGGGCAACCACAATCGGAAAGGCTGGATTGGCCGCAGCGGCGGTGAAGGTGACGGTATAGTCGTCGACTTTCTCAATCACTATAGGCGTTCCGCCGGGCGAGAGCGCTCTCGGCATATTCGGCAGTTCCTCGTGCAACATGATGTCTTCGTACCAGAACATGACGTCATCGGCTGTGACAGGAGCGCCGTCGCTCCACTTCATCCCCCGGCGCAATGTGACTGTCGCCGTGGTCAAGTCGTCTGACAATTCCACGCTCTTGGCAATCTCCGGGAATACGATCTCCCAATTGGTTGAGAATCCAGTCAAGTGCTGGTCCCAGGCGGTGAAGCCAGTATTGCCAAAGGAGGTCGGATTGGTTGCGTTAAAAGTGATCTCGCCACCATATGCGCCGATGGCTTCGCGCGGTTGAACGACCATGATCTCGCCGCGATCCGGCAGGCGTTCCTCGACTGGCGGCAGGTCGCCCGCGGCTACCATCTCCGCCAACATGGGCGCCTCGTTGAACATGGCGATACTATTTCCTGTCGAGGCTTCGTACTCATCCAGCGACCAAACACGGTAATTGTCCGCCGTCGAGAATCCGCCGTCTTGCGCGACCGCCGTGAAGGACATCAGACCCACAATGACAATCAGCCAGACGACCCAGGAAACTTTCAGTTGCTTGCTAAACATTTGCTTATTCCTCCCTATCAGTTGATGGACTTTGAAATGTTGATAACTGGTCTGTAAAAATCGGCCACCTCCTTTTCAGCCAGTTTGTTACACACCTGTCAGGAAGCGAGCGTTAATGCCCGCTACGCTGTTAGGTTCCTGTCTCCCAGTTTCAGCGAATTCATCTGTTTGGCGATACTATCAAGAATGCGCTGGTCATAATTTGTCAGCGTTGCATTGCTCACGCGGCTAACTGTGGTCATATCGAATCCCGACTGGCGGCGATAGTATTTGGCTGAAACCGGATAGTGGTGATGAATCGTGGGATCTGCCATGCGTATCAACGTTTGCGCGTTTACCGCGTCCGGGCTGAGAAAATGCTTACAAAGCCAAACTAGTAGCTCGGGATAAAAGTTCGCTGCGATACCGCAATAACCCGACGCGCCTAGTTTCATCGATTCCAGCAGAGTCGTGGCATCGGCATTGTAAATGCATAGGCTCGCGCCCTCTGCCGCTTCGATTTTCGCGCGTAGCTGGCTCAATGATCTTGAAGTCTCTTTGAGCAGGCAGAAGCGCCCGGTCTCGGCCGCCCAAGCTACCAAGTCCGCCGAAACGAGCCGATGATATGGCTGAGGACATTCATAAAGTCCCAGAGGAATATCGTCCGTGGCGTCCAGCAGTTGGGATACATTGCGCCGCCAGACAGTGTCATCGTCCTCCGGCTGCGCCATCATGCTGGCGATGACGACTACTTGCGCGACGCCGAGGTCCGCCATTTGCTGGACGAACTTCACTTGCGCCGCGATCGATTGATCAAAAGTGCCGCTGGCGACGACCGGCACGCGTCCCTTGGACCGTCTGACAACGCGCTCTGCCAGGCGAAGTCGCTCGTCATCACTAAGCGCGAACATCTCGCTAGACTGCCCGACTGCGAATAGCCCGGTCACGCCCGAATCAACGTACCAGTCGGTCAGATGATCGACGCCATCCCAATCAATAGACATATCCATCTTAAGCGGCGTAATCATCGCCGGGAAGACGCCCCTGCGTGTTGTCAGGTTTGACATGCAACAATTCCAACGTGTCAATGATGAATAAAATGAGCCGATTTCGGCGCCAATAGCGACGGGGTGGCTGGCACATAACCCATTCGCCTCGAAATCTCTTGAGCGACATAGAGCAAGTCCACCGCCAAGCCATTGGATCCGTCATGAACAATGCTCTCGTCGGCGCCGGACAAACTACAGCCGCCGATGGGTTCACCGGCTGCATTGCGGATGACCGCGCCCAAACAGAAAGTGCCCAACTCGTGCTCCTCTCGATCGACGGCATAGCCACGTTGTCGCGATGCCGCGAGTTCGATGTGTAAGTCTTCGCTATTCGTTAAGGTTGTGTGTGTGAATCGCGGCATGCCAGTTTGTTGTATGATGTCATCGACCCGATCGGGCGAAAGCGCTGCCAGGATCGACTTGCCGTTGGCTGTGCAATGCAGGTGCACCTGCTCGCCGACCGCCGTGCGCGCCATTAAACGCTTCGACGATTCCACCGCGTAGATATACAAGATATAACTGCCATCGAAATACGTGAGATAAACCGATTCTTTGGCGATCTCCGCCAATTCGCGAAGTAAGGGCGCGGCGCGATCGCGCAGTTCCGCATTAACGCGAACGGCTTGCGACAGGCTGACAATTGCCGTCCCAAGCGCATAGGAATCGTCATTCACTTTCTCGATGAAACCCCTCGATATCAACGTCGCAAGCAAATGGTGTATCGTGCTTTTTGGCATGGGCAGCCGTTCGCTAATCTGAGCCAATGTCAAGCAGGGTTCCTCGGTGCTAAAGACGGTCATTATGTCGATGGCTTTTAGTACAGACTGGATCATAAGGACACACCTTCCAGCTCAAGTTCTTCCGCGAAATGACAGGATACATAGTGCCCCGGCAAGACTTCGCGCAGTTCCGGGGTCTCTTGCTTGCACCTGTCTTCGGCATATTTGCAGCGCGGGTGGAAGTAACAGCCGCTGGGCGGATCCGCCGGATTCGCAACTTCGCCGCTCAAGATGATCTGCGCTTCTTGCAGACGGGGATCCGGCTTTGGCACTGCCGATAGAAGCGCTTCAGTATAGGGATGCTGCGGGGTCAAATAGAGCCTCTCGGTCTCCGCCAGTTCAATGATCTTGCCAACATACATGACGGCAACACGATCGGCTATATGTTCCACGACGCTTAAATCGTGAGCGATAAACAGATAGGTCAGCCCGAGCTTTTCTTGCAAGTCTTGCAAGAGATTGAGGATTTGCGCCTGTATCGAAACATCCAGAGCCGAAACAGGTTCGTCGGCGACAATCAAGTTGGGATTGGTGGCTAAAGCGCGCGCGATGCCGATGCGCTGACGTTGCCCGCCGCTGAATGCATTCGGGTAGCGATTGAGATGGCCCGTATTCAAGCCGACCAGCGATGCCAGTTCCTTGACCTGGGTTTCCAATGCCTTGCCGCGTACCCCCTGCGCCCAAAGCGGCTCGCCGATGATATCAAGCACGGTCATGCGCGGAGAAAGTGACGAAAAGGGATCTTGAAATACCAGTTGCATTTCCTTGCGCAACGCGCGCAGTTGCTTTTTGTCCAACCGCGTAATATCAACCGTATCGTCCTCATGCGTCCGCAGGATGACTTGGCCCGAAGTCGGATCAATGGCGCGCAGGATGCAGCGGCCGAGGGTCGTCTTACCACAGCCGGATTCGCCGACCAAGCCCAGCACCTCTCCCCTGGAGATCTCGAAGCTGACATCGTCGACAGCTTTGACATGCCCGACGGTCCGACGCAGCAAACCCTTTTCAATTGGAAAGTATTTCTTGAGCGACTTGACTCGCAGGATTACGTCATCGCGTTCCATTGTCCTGCCCTTCAAGTTCAGACACGTTTGCCGCTTCCGCCACTTCGGGATATACATAACAAGCTGCCGCATGGCCGGGCGCGACCTGTACCAAAGGCGGATCCACACGATCGCACAGTCCGGGAATCGCGACCGAACAGCGCGGGAAAAAGCCACAGCCGGGCGGGCGGTTGATCGGCACCGGCACTGCGCCCTGAATCGACTCCAATCGCCGGCGTGATTTCTTGCCGATCTTGGGAATCGACTTGATGAGCGCGGACGTGTATGGATGTTTGGCTTGATAAAAGAGGCTGTCAACATCTGTGAATTCGACGATTTTGCCCAGATACATAACAGCCACATGCTGGACCATGCGCGCAATCACGCCCAGATCGTGTGTGATATATAGTATGGACATGCCGAACTCGTCCTGCAGATCCCGCATCAACTGAAGCACCTGCGCCTGTACCGTTACATCAAGCGCTGTTGTTGGTTCATCGGCGATCAGCAACGAGGGCTCACACGACAGAGCCATGGCGATCATCGCCCGCTGACGCATCCCGCCTGACAACTGATGTGGATGTTCAGACATACGCTGTGACGGATTAGACATGCCAACGCGACCCAACAAGTCGATAGCGATCTTATGCGCTTCTTTGCGGTTCTGCGTCCGGTGTACGCGAATTGCTTCCGTAATCTGGTTTCCAATGGTGTGTAAAGGCGAGAACGACGTCATCGGCTCTTGAAAGATCATCGCGATCTCACCGCCACGAATATCGCGTATGCGCTCGCCGTGAGCGTCCAGTTGCACGATATCGACTGGGTCGCCTGCTTGGGGATGATAGATAACACGACCGGAAATATCGGCGAAGTTCGGCGCGAGCCGCATGATTGAGCGCACCGCCATGCTCTTGCCACAGCCGGATTCGCCAACCAGTCCGATCGTCTCGCCACGTCGAATTGCGAAACTGATGCCGTCCACCGCTTTTAACAAGCCCTCTTCCAGGGGCAAGTGAGTCTTCAGAGCTTGGACATCCAGCAGCACGTCGTCCATAGCATGTCCTATAAATGCTTGTAGGGATCGGCTGCATCGCGCAGACCGTCGCCCAGGAAATTAAAGGCGATGACGATGACCACCACCAGCCCGCCCGGCAACAGCAACCAGGGATTAATCGTCACCGTCTGCACATTCTGCGAGTCTTGCAAGAGCGTTCCCAAACTCACCGCGGGCGGCTGAATGCCCAGTCCCAAAAAACTAAGCGCCGTCTCGCCCAGGATCATATGTGGGATGGCCAAGGTCAGATGCACGATCAAATAACTCAGAAAACCGGGCAGCAAGTGCCTCGTGATGATGGCTCGCTCGCTTAAGCCGGACAATTTGGCCGCCAGCACATAGTCTTCTTCTCGCAGGCTGATCAGCTTGCCCCGCACTACCCTTGCCAAACCGGTCCAGCCCACAATGGCCAAGACCAGCGAAATGCCAAAATAGACCTGAATTGGGGTCCATTCTGGCGGGACCAAAGCCGCCAATGCCATCCAGAGAGGCAAGGTAGGCAGCGATTGCAGGAACTCTATCAATCGCTGAATCAACATGTCTATGCCGCCGCCGTAATATCCAGACAGCCCCCCAAAAAACAAGCCCAGCGCGAAGCCAACAGCCAGACCCATCAGTCCTACAAAAAGCGAGGTGCGGGCGCCCAGCAACATCCTGCTGAAAAGATCGCGCCCCAAACCGTCGGTTCCCGACGGGAAGAAAACGCCAGGTTCGACGACGCCAAAGAGGTGTATGTCGGTATCGATAAAGCCCAAGAGGCGATAAGGCTCGCCCTTGGTAAAGAATTGTAGAAAGTATTTTTCGCTGGTGTCCTCTACATAGGTCCGCTGAAAGGTATTCAGGTCCAATTCGCTGGAAATCTTGTAGACAAAGGGGCGCAGATTGAAGGCGCCGTTTTCATCAATGAAGTGAATCGGCGTGGGCGGCGCATAAAGATAATCGGTGTAACGCTTAAAGGGACCATAGGGAGCGAAGAACTCGGCGAAGATCGCCAAAACATAGAAGAGTACAAGAAAAATCATGCAGAAGTAGGCAACCCGATGGCGTTTGAACTTGCGCCAAATCAATTGCTGCTGCGAGAGAATCTCATAGTGCAATTCGACCGGGGGCGCAAGTTCCGCAACTGTCGACCGCGTGGACATCAGTTGGCTCTCTCGTAGCGTATGCGCGGATCCAACCACATAAGCAGCATATCCGACAGGAATACGCCCAGCACCGTCAAGACGCTCAGCATCAGCAACATACTCGCCGCGGCATACGTGTCCTGGGCAATAAGCGCCCGCAGCAGAAGAGGACCGGTTGTCGGCAAGCCCAGCACGATAGAAACGATTGCGGATCCAGAAACGATCTGCGGCAACAAACTGCCGATGCCGCTGACGATGGGATTAAAAGCCATGCGTAGCGGGTATTTGATGATAAGGAAGCGCTCGCGCAGTCCCTTGGACCGAGCGGTCAGCACGTATTGCTTTTGAAACTCGTCTAGCAATTGCGCGCGCAGAATGCGTATCAAACTCGCGGTGCCCGCCGTGCCGATTACGATTACCGGCACCGGCAAATGAGTCAACATGTCCCAAAACTTTGCCGGGCTCCAGGGTTCGCGCAAATACTCCGGCGAGAACAATCCGCCAGGCGTCACACCGAATACCCGCAACATAATGATCATGAATACGAGAGCGATCAAGAAGTTGGGCGTTGCCAAGCCGATCAAGCCCATGAATGAGAAAAAGTAGTCGCCGATTGAGTATTGATTGATCGCCGAATACAGCGCTATAGGCACCGACACCACATATACAAAGATGATTGAGGCGATGGAGATGGTCATCGTCAGGAAAAGGCGTTCCTCAATCAACGGCCATACCGGCTGCCCCCACTCAAAGGACTCTCCAAAATCGCCTTTGCTAATCAGCGGCAGAACCCATCGGAAATACTGCTCGTGCAATGGTAGGTCCAAGCCGTAGCGTACCTTCAGAAAATCGAGTTCTTCCTGGTCGACGATATCGCCCGAGGCTTCCAACTCAAGCGCGTAATTCTGTATCCAGCTGCCTGGCGGTAAATTAATGATATAGAAGGACAGGACGGAAACCAGGAACAAGACAATAGCCATATACAGCAGGCGGCGTAGCAAATAATTCAACATTGCTCGGTATGGTAACCTCAGAGTCTTGCTTGAATACAACGGCGCGAAAAAACAGGAATGCGCTTCCCATCATATAGAACGCTGTTCGACACCATGGAACAGCATTCAGAAATTAACACGTCGCGAATGCCTTGTCAAATTTTCAGCCGCAAGGGTACTCTATCGAAATCGGTTGAAATTAAAATAATTCATTTCACTACAAATGAGCAAAGAGCGTGGAAAGCAACAATACCGTAGAATATTCTCGGTGCTCTCGGTGTCATAGGTCAGTGTCTACGCGCCCCTCGGTGCTTAAGGTTTTTGTTTCAACCGAAAAGGATACACTACCGCCGCAATGGCAGTGCAATCGCAGCAAAATCAATATACGTCAAATATCACATAAATCTGGCAAATGGCGGGGTGGCTGGCCTGCTGTGTCTACGCGCAGCGCTGAGCCGCCCGTTTTTATCGACCGTCTATTCGTGGGTGTTTCAACGAAACGCCCCTGCATCGCCTCCTTTTTGGCAGGCAAGCAGTTAAATCTCGGTGTTCTCGGCGTCCTCGGTGGTTAAAAAAATCTAGTGCGATTGCTCTGCTGCAATGGCTGCGCCCGTTGCATTTTGCCCCGCGCTCGGATAAGCTCAGTCCACAAATAATCCATGTCTCACAGGACGAAAGAATGATGGCAATGAGGACCATATACGACCTCGAAACACCCAGCGTCTTGATTGATCTTGATCGGATGGAGCGCAATATCGGAGCCATGCAGAAACGCTGCGACGAGCTTGGCATTCAGTTCCGTCCGCATATCAAAACGCATAAGATTCCGGATATCGCGCGCCGCCAACTGGAAGCTGGCGCAATCGGCATCGCCTGCCAAAAAGTGAGCGAGGCGGAAGTCTTCGCGGATGCCGGGATTAAGGACATTCAGATTCCCTACAATATCGTGGGCGCCGCCAAGACCAGACGCCTTGCGCAATTGGCAAAGCGCGCCGATGTGACGGTCACGGTGGACAGCCAAGCCGTATTGGATGGCATCGCCGCAGCCATGCAAGACGCCGGCGCCACGATCAACGTGATGGTGGAACTGGTCTCGCTCAATAACCGCACCGGCGCCACGCCGGAAGAAGCCCTGGCATTGGCGCAGCAAATCGTCGCGGCCGACAATCTGCGCTTTGCCGGTCTGATGATCTATCCAGCCGATGCCGCCATTCGGCCGCGGCTGCAGCAGACCTTAAAATTGCTGAAAGATTCGGCAATCGAGGTAGCAACCGTTAGCGGTGGCGGCAGCGGCGCCATTTTGGAATCGCACTTGATTCCGGAGTTGACCGAAATGCGCGTCGGCACTTACATCTTCTGGGATTGGGGCAGCGTCGCCAGCGGCATAACGACTTTCGACAAGTGCGCCATGCGCGTCCGCGCCACTGTGGTCAGCGCCAACGAGCCAAATCGCGTGATCCTAGATGGCGGCAGCAAAACTATACACTCGGAAACGGTGGACGGCTGCTTCGGCTATATCACAGAGTATCCCGACGCGCGAATATACAAGGTCAACGAAGAACACGGATACGTCGATTTCACCGCCTGCGACAGTCAACCGCAGGTTGGCGATATCCTGCATATCATTCCCGTGCATACCTGCGTCGTGACCAATCTGCATAACCAACTTTTCGGCTTGCGCGGAGACCAAATCGAAGAAGTCTGGGACGTGGCCGCCCGCGGAATGGTCTGGTGATCGCTTCATTCAATTCAATGTCGGATAAGCAAATTGAGAAATGGGCTGATGCTGATCGTTGACGCGCATCTTGATCTGTCCTGGAACGCCTTGGGCTGGAACCGAAATCTGCTCGATTCCGTCTATACTATTCGCGCCGAGGAAGGACGTATACCCGGCAAGGGACGCGCTCAAAATACAGTTGCCTTGCCGGAGATGCGACGCGGACGCGTTGCGCTCAGCTTTGCCACCATGCTCGCGCGTTCCACCGGTACCACCCTGCCGCATCTGGACTACGGATCACAAGCCCAAGCCTACGGAATGGCGCAGGGTCAACTCGCCTACTATCGCGCGCTGGAGCGCGACGGACATGTTCGTATCCTGGTCGACAAAGCCGGATTGACGGCACATATCGACCAATGGGAGACCTGGGAAGATCACGATGGCGACGTCAACAATACGCCGCCGCTGGGATTCGTGCTCAGCATGGAAGGCGCCGATCCCATTCGCGACCCGGGCCAACTTCAAGACTGGTGGGATGCCGGGCTGCGTTTGCTGGGACCCACCCACTACGGTACAGGACGATATGCCGGCGGAACCGGCACAGAATTGGGACTCACGAAGCTCGGCAAACCACTGTTGAAAGAAATGACGCGCCTTGGCATGCTGCTCGATTTGACGCATTTTTCCGATGGAGCGTTTTGGGAGGCTGTGAGCGTCTACGACGGTATGGTACTCGCTAGCCACAACAATTGCCGGGCGCTCGTGCCTCACCAGCGTCAATTTAGCGACGAGCAACTAAAGCTGATCATCGAACGAGAAGGCGTTATCGGCGCGGCTTTCGACATCTGGATGCTGAAACCGGGCTTCATCAAGTGCAGCAGCAATGAAGACGTTTTCATAGACCATGTCATCGACCATATTGATCACGTCTGTCAACTGGCCGGGAACAGCAGCCACGCCGCCATCGGTACGGATCTGGACGGCGGCTTCGGCCGCGAGCAGTCCCCTTGCGATCTCGATACGATCGCTGATTTGCAGCAGCTTCCAGCCAAGCTTGCCAGGCGCGGCTACAGCAACCGGGATATCGAAAACATCATGTATAAGAACTGGCTGCGGCTGTTAGTCGCAGCTTGGGATTGATACCAAGCCCGCCAGGTCAAATCAGCAGCGGTCTCATCTGGCAAAGCGCCCGCTCTAACAAGTCGAGTTCGACGGCAAAACACAAGCGCAGGTAGCCTTCTCCCTGCGGACCAAACGCGGCGCCCGGCGCCAAGCCGACGCCGGTCTCGCGCAAGACATCCAGCGCGAAGGAATAACTGTCTCCCATGCCTTCGACGGTGAAAAATGCATAGAAGGCCGCCTGTGGCGCCGGCAAGCGGACGCGCGGCAATTCGGCCAAGGAATCGACCAGCAAGTCCAGCGCCGCTCGATAGCGCGCTGTCGAAGAGCGAATAAAGTCTTCGCCTTCCGTGAGCGCGGTGATCCCGGCGATCTGTGTAGGCGAGAAGATACAAGAAAAATTGTACTCGGTCACCATTTCCACCGCCGAAATCAGCGAGGCAGGCATTGTAATCCAGCCCAATCGCCAGCCTGTCATCGCCCAGGATTTTGAAAAGCTGTTGATGATCAGGTATTTGTCTTCATCGGTGACCTTGTCTATGAAGCTCGGCGCGCAACTGCGGTCATAGACGATGCGATTGTATACTTCGTCGGCGATCAGCCAAATGTCGCGCTCCCGGCAAAAGTCCAGAATCTCCTGCTGTTCATTGTCCTCGAGCATCCAGCCGGTCGGATTGTTGGGCGAATTGATCAACATGGCGCGTGTATTCGCGCTACAGGCATCGAACAACTCATCCAAATCAAGCTGCCATTTATCAGCCGCGGGCCGCAAGGAAACACGCTTTATCTCGGCGCCAAGAATCCGGGCGGCGGAAGGCAAGTTGGGCCAGACCGGCGAGGGAATCACCACGGTATCGCCCTCGGCCACAATGCACTGCAGGACGACCGACAATGCAGTCATGCCCGAGGGCGTAACCGCGATATTGTCGAGCGTGAGGTCTGTCCCGTACAAGCCGTTTGTATAAGTTGCCAGAGCCTCGCGCAATTCGACGATCCCCAAATTGGGCTGATAAAAGGTCTGTCCCTCGTCGATCGCGTCCTTGGCCGCTTCCCGTATGAATTGTGGTGTCGGCTTGTCGGGTTCGCCAAACCACAAGGGTATGACATCCGTTTTTCCAATTGCGGCGTTAGCCACTTTACGAATCAAGCTTGGCTGGAGCGCATTGATGGACGGACGTGAAGCGCGTATTTGAGTCGTCAAGCCTAATCCCCTTCTTGTTTGTAAATGGCCACGGCGGCGACAATGATGATGCCTTGGATCAAACCCTGAACAAACTGGTTCACACCGAGCATGACCAGCAGATTCGCCGTCACACCCAGCAGCAACACTCCCCCAAGCGTGCCGGCGACGCTGGCGCGCCCTCCGAATAGACTGGTGCCGCCGATGATCACCGCGGTTATCGTCTGCAATTCAATGCCGTCGCCGATGGCTGGATCACCAACTCCCATGCGCGAAAGCCAAAGCAATCCCGTAATTGATGCCGTGACAGAACAAATCACATAGACGCCGTAGCGCGCCAGTTTTACAGGTACACCCGATAGATGAGCAACTTCTTCGTTGCCGCCTATTGCGAAGAGATATTTGCCAAAAACGGTATAACGCAGCAGTAGCGCTGTCAGCGCCAGCATCACGGCGAACATAAAGGCGATTATTGGCACCGGTCCGATCTTCTGCACATAAAACATGATGAATTCTCGACTGGCTTTACCAACCGGTGATGTAGAAATGCTCAAGCCGACCCCGCGCAAAATCACCATAGACGCCAGCGTGACGATAAAGGGCGCGATTCGCAACTCATTGATCAGCCAGCCATGAATCAATCCCACCAGCACGCCCAATCCGAGGGTAGCGACGATCGCAACGAACAAATTGTTGCTTTCGCCATTCATTATGATCGCCGAAACCAGAATAGACACTTTAATCAGCGACCCGACCGAGAGATCAATACCCGCCGTCAAGATGACCAGCATCTGCCCCAGCGCGACGATCCCCAGGAAGGCGGACTGTCGCGCGACATTGGTCAGGTTGCGCGCGGTGAGAAAGCGCTCAGACTGCGTGGCGCCGATGATGATGAGAACGACGATAAAACCATAGACGGCAAAGATCGGACCGTAGCGTCGCAGAAACAGCCGCTGGGAAGCGGTCAAGCCAGCGAAAAATCGGGTCGAGACGTTCATGAAGGCGCCGCTCCCGCGTCAGCCATCGTGGCGAGTTCTATGATGCCAGCCTCGGTCGCCTCCGCCTGCGCGACTTCGCCCACAATGCGACCATCGTTCATGACCAGGATCCGATCGCTCATGCCGATCACCTCGGGCAGCTCTGACGAGATCATCACAATCGCAATGCCGCGATCGTTCAGTTGACGCATCAGCTTGTAGATTTCGAATTTTGCGCCGACGTCGACGCCGCGCGTCGGCTCATCCAGGATGACCACGGCCGGATCCGTTTCCAGCCACTTCGCCAGCACCACCTTCTGCTGATTGCCCCCGCTGAGGTATTGCGCTTCCTGATCCGCGGAAGCCATGACGATGGACAGCCGCTTTTTCGCCTCTGCAACGATTTCGTCCTCCGCCAGGCTTTGCAGCACGCCAAAACGCGTGAGGCGCGACAGAATGGGCAGCGTGACGTTGATACGTACGGACAGTGAAGTGAATAGCCCGTGCGACTTGCGATCTTCCGGCACCAGCACCAAGCCCGAATCAATCGCCTGCGCCGGATTGCTCCAACTCGCGCCTTTGGCGCCAGCCAGCGTAATCTGCCCGCTCGTCAAGGGATCCGCGCCGAATAGCGCGCGCGCCAGTTCCGTCCGCCCCGAACCGACCATGCCGGCAATGCCCAGTATTTCGCCCTCGTAAAGTTCCAGGCTGGCATCTTCCAGTATGGTTTCGGTGGAAATATTCTCGGCAACAAGCAGCAATTCGCCCTGCTCGTGTTCCGTCTGCGGGAAAATTTCATCCAGCGGCCGCCCGACCATCAGTTCAACCAAAGTGGAGCGATTCAATTGATCGATGGGACGGGTATCTACCAGTTCGCCATCCTTCAGCACTGTCACCTCGTCGGCGATGCGAAAGACTTCATCCAACCGATGAGAGATGTAGATGATGGTGACGCCCTGCTCCACCAGCGACTCGATGATGCTAAACAATTGATCGAGTTCGCTGCCCGCCAGGATCGCCGACGGTTCATCCATGACGATCAGATCGGCGTTCTGGGAAAGCGCCTTAGCGATTTCGACAAGTTGACGCTGCGCGACGGTCAATTCCCTGACCGGCAAACGCGTATCTAACGAGATTCCCAGGCGCGCCAGCAATTCGGCCGCGCCCTGGCGCAGTTCTTTCAAGTTCAGCACCCCAAGCGCATGACGCGGTTCGCGCCCGAGGAAGATATTCTCCGCCACGGACATCTGCGGCACAAGCGCCAGTTCCTGATAGATGATGCTGATGCCGCTGTCGATGACCTCGCCGGCAGACGCCCCCTCGCGCCGTTCGCCTTTGTAGATGATCTCGCCAGCGTCCGCCTTGTAGGCGCCCGCCAGGATCTTCATCAAGGTCGACTTGCCGGCGCCATTCTCGCCCACAAGCCCGTAGACCTGGCCCTGCTTGCAGCGGATTGAAACGTCTTTCAACGCCTGCACGCCGGCAAATGATTTGGAGATATTAAGCATCTCCAGAATGTATTCGCTCATGCATCGCTCCGTCAATCGACGGAAAAGCGGTATCCGGGGAGGTTCTCCTCCCCGGATACCGCAAGTGCCTTAAGGTTCTGCGGATACCTTACTCTTCAACGAGGAAGCCAAGCTCCGCCAGTTTCTCATCGGGCATGGTGACCGGACCATGCACGTCGTCGCTCCATCTCGGTCTGTAGTAATCCTCAGCCTCGGCATCGGTGAAGGGACGGGCTTCGGGCATGGTGTCGACGAAGTCGATGAAGCGCGAGGTAGGCTCGCCTTGGAGAATCTGAATGGCGGCATCTAAGCAGACTGTGATCATCGCGTTGGGGTACATCCAGGCGTAGAATTCGAAGCCGTGATCCATCGCCGAACGCAAGAAGCCATTCTGCATTTCCCCGCCCGCGATCGGCGGGATTTCCATTCCGGCATCCTCATAGGCGCTGATAATGCCTTGCGCCATCTGCGCGCCGCCGGTCCAGATGCCATCAATTTCATCGCCGTACTGCGCCAGCCAGGTCTCCATGATTTTCTTGCCTTCGGCTGGCGACCAGAAGCCCGGCTGGTTATCGAGCAGCTCAATGCCGCCAGAGTCGAAAACAGCCAGCGCTCCTTCTTCCATGATGACTGAGGTGGTCACGCCCGGGATGCCGGTCATCATCAGGAAGTTGCCATCGGCGCCAACGGTGTCAATGAGCCACTGCGCCAAATTGGCGCCGACGGTGAAAAGATTGGTGCCGACTTCGGTGACGAAGTTATCGGTTTCCACCGCGCTGGCGCAGAGCACAACCGGAACGCCCTGCATCATCGCGCGCTCAACCGGCGCCGAAAGCGCCGCCGCGCCCATCGGAACAAGGATCAGCGCATCCGGTTCCTGCGCCAGCAGGTCTTCCACCTGCGGCACTTGAATATCCGCTTGAGCTTGAGCGTCGCCGTAGAGCAATTCTGAGATGACATCTTCTCCCAAGTGCTCCACGTACCAGTAAGCATGCGCGTCAAATAGCGCGGACCAGGCGTTGCTGGTGCCCTGCGCCGCCAGCGCGATTCGATAAGGCGGATCCTTGGCGAATTCGCTGGTGTCATAGACTTGATCCAGGCGTGAAAGTACACTTTGCAAATACGGCGAAGCATCAATCATCTCTTGCGTGATTTCGAACTCCATCATGCCGTCATCTTGGCCAACCGACACAAGTGACGTGCCGAGCAACAGAGACAATACGAGCAACCCGTAAGTCATTTTCCTCAACATTGCGCTTTCCTCCTAAAGTTTTCTATAAGTCGAAACGCGTCATTGCGCATGACCTGCTTCCTAAAGTTTAGATTGTCCCAATCGTCCCCCTTTTCTCCCCGATCCTTACTCTTCGATACTGGCGAGGCTGTACAAGGTAACTGCGCCCAGAATCACCAAGCCCTTAATGATGAACTGCACCTGGATATCCAAGCCCATCAGCACCGCCATCGTGCTCAGTATCTGTATCATCAGCACGCCGGCGATGGTACCCAGCAAGCCGCCGCGGCCGCCCACAAAGGCAGTCCCGCCGACGATCGCCGCCGCAATCGAATCCAGTTCCAGTCCCGTGCCGATGAAGCGATCTACATAGCCGACATAGCCGGTCAGCACGACGCCGGAAACCACCGCCAGGCAACTGCCCAGGATATATACGGAAATCCGGACGGCGTCGACCGAGATGCCCGAAAGGCGCGCCGCCTCGATATTGCTGCCCACAGCGTAGACCTTGCGACCATAGGCGGTGCGCCGCAAAACGAAAATGAAGAACGCGTTCAGCCCCAACCACAAAAGCAGCGGAATCGAAAGCACAAACCAGGACTGATTGACGATGCCCATTATCTCCGGCACGAAGCCGCCGGGCACGCCTTTCGTGTAGGCTTGCGTGGCGCCTTTGACCAGCACCAGCATCCCCAGCGTCGCCACAAACGGAGGCACCCGGCGCTTTGTCACCAAGATGCCGTTGCCAGCGCCAATCAGCGCGCCAATGCCCAGCGAGATCAGGATTGCTGGCAGCACCATCTCGTTGCGACCGTTGGTAACATCCGCAACCACTATCGAAGTCATGATGAAAATGCCGCCGACCGACAAGTCAAGTCCGGCGACCAGCAAAATCATCGTCTGCCCGATCGCCACAATGCCCAACTGCGACGCTTGCCGCATGACCACCGCAATCGTGTTGACCTCATACAATTTCGGCGTCAAGAATACGGCGGCAATAAGCAAGACAGCCAGCGCCATATACACGCCAAAATCCACGACTAGCTTGCGCAGCCGCCAAGCGCTGAAACCCGTTCCTTCTTCGTATGGCTTTGCCAGGCTCATTCGCATTCCTGACTGTCAAACTGTGCGGCAAGCGCCCTGCGCGGACAGTTCAATGCCGCAACTTAGTGCGGGGCTGCCGGGGCGTCCGGGTCATCGAGGTATTTCGCCGCCCACTCGACGCCTTCCCAGGAAATCGTTTTTTCCGGCGCGATTTTCACCAGATAGCGTGGCCGGACTCTCGACGGCTCGAGATATTCCGGGCCCCGCTCGCCCAGGTATCTTACAGCCATGCGCCGAGCGATTTCCAGCCACTCGCCGTGCATTAAGGCCGGTCCTTCGACAATTTCGGCGCCGCCACGGAACAGGACGCGCGTATAGGGACTGACGTCCATGGCGCAGGAAACCGAACAGCGCGGATTGCGCATCAGATGTTGGGCGAAAATGGTTTTGGCGCGGGGGATGACCCACATCGCCTCGCCGTCCCATTCTTGCCAGACCGGGGTGATATAGGGGTCGCCCTTGCTATCGATGGTGGCGATGCGCGCCACCACCGCGCCATCCAGAAATTCCTTGATCTCCGGCGGATATAGCCCGCGCATCTTGCCCATCCATTCGGGATATTTTCGTTCTTCGCTCATAAGTCTGTCATCCTCCAAACACAAGCAGTCAGTATCCATGCCGCCGGACGATTGCCCTCAGCGGACACCTTATTTGAGCCAAGTATAACGCCTTTCACAAACGTCGCCAAAGTAAACGCGTAATGCCACAGGGTAATCGCATTAAAAACAATTGTCTTTCCATACCCGTCCTGAATCTTTCCCCGCAGGTCAGTATCGGCGGTCAGTGTCTACGCGACCCTGCGAGGCTCCCCCAAAAATCGCTTTTCGGCAATCTCGAAAACCGTGAACATTTGTTCTTCATTTCCACTCACAATGATGATATGCTCCCCCTATGGATCAATTATCGCAAGCTCTCAATCTCGGTCCCCAGCCGATGCCCTCCGCCTATTCCCGTCTTCACGGCCGGACTCTAAAAAATATCTCCCGAAAAAACGGAGTGTATCTATACGGTATCTATATACTTGTGGGATTTAGTGGGACAGCTAGGGGCGGTTCAGAGGCATGTCAGGGGCGGAAGCCGCCTTTATGGCGGCGGGCGCGCCGCTGCGCCGACAAACCAAATTCATACTGTCAGCCGCCCGCCTTTCCTCCGTTTCGACCGCAAAACCGCGTCTATTGTCCGAAACGGACAAAGTCAGACAAAAAAACAAACCGAAAACCAACTCTCGCCGAGAGTGGCTTCATTCTGACTACATGATGACTTCGCTAGCAAGTAAAAAAACTTCGTGTCGGCGGCTTAGCGGGTGGCGACGCGATCGACGGTCAGTGTCGACGGTCAGTGTCTACGCGACCTACGCGACCTACGCGACCCTCGCTGTACCCGGGGCTAAGAAATAATTTGATGCGATTGCCCTGCCTAATGCCATGCCGCCTGCTGATAGTGGAAATCGAAGATGCTAGATCAGGGCAATCCTCACGCCAGCAGCGTCGTCCGGCGAGATAGTCCCGGGTTCGCCGTCAGTACGGAAGCGAATCCGATATGGCACGGGCATGTTCGCTTCAATGTGCTCATGAAGCGGGCTGCTGTTGTCATTCGGTCTCAGATATTCCAGCCGATGCGGACCAGCTTGAAAGACGACGCCGGAGGCATTCAGGTCTTCGTCGTTAACCGGCTCGCCTGCTTGACCCAATACCGCTCCCATGATCCGTTGCGCCCTTTCCAGATCGCGCGCCGCCAGCGTGATGGCATCAATGCCCCTGACGCCGTTCTCGTGACTTTTTTCCTTCGGCACACGCTCTTCCCGTGGCGTCTTGTCTTCAATGATGAAGGGAATAAGACCTTGATAGGGACCGTAAACCTCGTTGTTGAGCCAGGAAAGTTGATAGCCATCGACGCGAACGCGGCTCAAGCCGACCAGTGGACTCATCTCGACGCCCCCCGCTTCAAACAGCGCATAATCCGCGCGAACATCATCCGTACCCATACAGAAGTCAATCAATCCGCCGCCGCGCTCATGGACCGCATCCCACCAATAATGTTGGGGACTGTCTTCGTAAAAAGACAGCAATTCAATGTAGGCGCCGTCGTCCAAGCCGATCAAGTTGTTATAAGAGCCGATCGGGTGTTTGCCGCCGCCGACAACGGTGAATCCATGCGACTCAAAAGCCGCTGTTAGCCTGTCCAGGTCCGGTCCGGCGATGACAATGTGGTCAATGCCCAAGATCATATCTCTCTCCCGTCCGCGTAAAATCTCCGCGCCAGTATAACACGTCAGCCCGCCAATGAATTCGATGGCGCTGGCCAGCCAAATGCTTGACTATGGTCGCCAAATTGGTTCTATTTGTAGGGTACTTAGTTTCCTTGGAGAAGCCACATGAAAATGACAAGCGATCTTCATGTTGTTGGCGGCGGCTATTTCGGTTATGGACTGTCAGGAAGGCTCGACTGCCACGTTTTTGTCCTCAACAGCGGCGATGAACTGGCGCTGGTTGATCCCGGCATGGGCATGGACAGGGACTTCGATACCATCCTCGACCACATCCGAGACGACGGTCTCGACCCCGGCAAAATCCGCAAGCTGATTCTGACGCATTATCATTGCGATCACATCGGCGCGGCGGCCGAAGCGCAAAAGCGACTGGATGTTGAAGTTTACTCTTCAGCGTTCGCCGCGCCAGTCATCCGGGACGCCGACGAGAAAGCAGTCGCGCTTGATGTCGCCAAGGCGGCCAACTTCTTCCCCGAAGACTTTTTTCTACAACCCTGCCCGGTTGACGTAGAACTTGTGGAAGGCGATATGATCAAAGTGGGCAACCTGGAACTGGAGACTTTCGAGACGCCGGGCCATTGCGACGGCCATCTCAGCTTTCTCATGCGCGGCGGCGATCGTACTTACTTGCTCGGCGCGGATCTCGTTTTTTGGGGCGGGAAGGTCGTCTGGCAGAACATCCACGACTGCCGTATCGACGCCTATGCCGACAGCATGTTCAAGATGGAAAAAATCGAGTTTGACGCGCTGGTTCCCGGGCATCTGCAAATCTCTTTGCGCGAGGGCAAAGCGCATTTGGATGCGGCGGCAGCCGCCTTTCGTCAGTTGGCTGTCCCGCCGAATCTGCTATGATCGAGGGCGAACGCGTTACCTTCGTTGTCCGCATCACTAGAATCGTTCTCGATTAAACGCGTCAGTGAAGGAGGAGTTTATCGAAAAGTCAAAAGATCGTGCAATTCACGCTCTAAGCTATAGATATTGCTCATAAGAAGGATGTAATGAACTTGCGCAGACTATGTTTACTTGTGCTCGCGATCGTCTTGGTGCTGGGTAGCCTGCCAACAGGCGCGCAGGACGAGCAGATCAACATGACGATGTGGGTGCGGGCGATCAGCTTCGAGACGCAAAACCTGGTCGATACCTGGAACGCCAACAACGACAGCCAGATTGAATTGACCGTCGTTCCCGCCGGTACCGAGTTTGTGACCAAGATGGGCGCCGCCATCGCCGCCGGCGAACAGCCGGATATCGCCAGCATTGATCTCATCTTCACGCCTGTCTTTTCGTCGGCCGGTCAACTGACTGATCTTACGGAATACGTCCGGGCGCTGCCTTATGTCGACGATCTGACGCCGGCGCATATGGGCCTGGGCATGTTCGAAGGGCGCCACTACGCCGTGCCGACCGCCGTCGATGGTTCCTTTATGGTCTACAACAAGGACCTCTTCGAGCAGGCTGGGCTGGATCCCGAAGATCCGCCATCGAACTGGGATGAGTTGCTGGAGGCGGCGCGCGCCATTACCGCCCTGGGCGACGATATCTACGGCTATTGGTTCTCCGGAGGCTGCGCCGGCTGCCTGGGCTTCATCCACATGCCCTTCGTCTGGGCGAACGGCGGCGCTTTCTTCAGCGAAGACAACAGCGAAGCCACCATCAGCAATGAGCCGGCTATGCGCGACATGCTGGAGTTGTTCCGCACCATGTGGGAAGAGGGCCTGGTGCCTGAGGGCGCGGCCGTTGACAACGGCGCCAACTTCGTCAGCGCCTTCGCCGGCGGCAATATCGGCATGACGGGCGTCGGTAATTTCGCCCTGCCAACATACGTCAACGATCATCCTGACCTGAACTTTGGCGTCTTCCACTTTCCGGGCAAGGATGGCGGCAGCGCGTCATTTGCTGGCGGCGATGTCATCGCAATTCCCGCGGGCACGGAACACGTCGAGGAAGCCTGGCGCTTCATCGAGTGGACCCTCAGCGAAGAGGCGCAGCTCGAAATCTACGCCGCCAACGGACAGATTCCCGTCCGTCTCTCGCTTGTCGACAACGAATACTTTGAAGGAGACGCGCGCCAACACACCGCCGCCAGCGCCTTAGCGGTGGGCCATGCGCCCTGGTCTACGGTCTTCCCGCGGCTCTTCAACGATCCCAATGGTCCCTGGCTGGAAATGTTCCAGACGGGGGTACTCGATGGTGATATCGACGGCGCGCTGGAAGTCGCCCAAGAGCGCTTCACGCAGATCATGTCGGAAGGTTAGGTCGCGTAGGGCGCGTAGACACCGCCCGCCAACACTGATCGGCGCCATTCAAGCATTGAGCGTCTGCCAGATCCAGACAGAAATTTAGTAGCAGGCGCTCTTTCCAGATGACGCGCCATATCCGGGACTATCGAGCATGTCGTGTTGGCAATCGGGCATAATCTGCTATAAACTAGCATAATAGCTTTAGCCGCATTCCGATCTTCTATGCTTAACGCCTGCTCTGGGTGAAGCGCTGTGTCACAAAGGAGGCAATATCGACAGGTAAACGACAAAGTGTCTAGCGTTTCGTGTTCGTAAATGTATCCAGAAAGGGAGAATAAATAATGATTTCACGTAAACCTGTCCTGCTCGTACTCGCGATTGTGCTGGTATTTGGCAGCCTGCCGCTCGCGGCGCAGGACGATCAAATCAACATGTCGATGTGGGTCCGTACCATCAGCTTCCAGACGCAGAAACTGGTTGATGAGTGGAACGCCAACAACGACAGCCAGATCGAGTTGACCGTCATCCCCTCTGGCGAGTTCGTGACCAAGATGGGCGCCGCCATCGCCGCGGGGGAACCACCCGATATCGCCAGCATTGATCTGATCTACACGCCAGCGTTTTCTTCGGCTGGGCAATTGGTTGATATTACCGACTTTGTCAGGGCGCTGGATTATGCCGACGATCTGACCCCGGCTCACATGGAACTGGGCATGTACGAGGGGCGCAACTACGCTGTGCCGACCGCTGTTGATGGCTCATTCATCATCTACAATATCGACTTGTTTGAGCAGGCGGGTTTGGATCCGGATAATCCGCCCTCAACCTGGGATGAAATGCTGGAAGCGATGCGGGCCATCAACGCCCTCGGCGACGACATTTACGGCTACTGGTTCTCTTTGGGCTGCGCCGGCTGCAACGCCTTCACCTTCCTGCCCTTCATCTGGGCCAGCGGCGGCGATGTGCTCAGCGACGATTACTCCGGACCAACCTTGCTCGAAGACCCGATCGTGCGCGAATCGCTCGAGTTCTACAACACGATTTGGGAAGAAGGGCTGGTCCCCGAGGGCGCCAGCATCGACAACGGCAGCAACTTCACCGCCGCCTTTGCCGCCGGCAATATCGGCATGGCAGGCACCGGCAACTTCAGCCTCAGTCGCTACAAGAACGAGTTCCCCGACATCAACTTCGACCTGTTCCATATCCCGGGCAAAGAAGGCGGCACGGCGTCATTTGGCGGCGGCGACGTCATCGCGATACCCGCCGGCACGGAACATGTTGAAGAAGCCTGGCGCTTTATCGAGTGGACAATGGGTGAAGAAGCTCAAATCGAGATCTACGCCGCCGGTGGTCAAGTACCTCTGCGGCTTTCGCTCGCCGATAATGAGTATTCTCGGGCTGACCCGCGCTTTGTCAAGTCCGC
>DAOULD010000058.1:0-17201 GCA_034420635.1 Anaerolineae bacterium
CATTGCGACAAGCAGGTTTATTATTCTGCGCGAGCGCGGCAGTCCTTTTCGCTGCCGCCGAGCGGCTCTTGCAGAGGCGGAGCATTATTGGCGATTGCTGGAATCGGCGTGACGCTGACGCATTACTTTGGCGGAATAATCGTCATTATCATCACGATTCATTGCCTTTTTCATTGGCGACAGTTCCGCTGCGGGCGCCGCCAGTTCGCGATAGCTATCGGCATCATTGCCGCCGCCTTTCTGCTCTGGGCTGCCTACGCCATCGGACTCATCCGCCGGGACCCAGGATACGCCAGTTTCCAGCCTATCTATACTTTCTGGCTCATGGCAACCCTCTTCGCTGTAAACAAATCAATTCACATCGGGAAATATCTGCCTGCCTCGCTCCTTGTTAGCGCCATCCTTTTCTTTGGCATTGTGCTGACATGGTGTCACCGTCGTCGCGACGCAATTCTTATCCTGCTCGGCTGCCTGCTCCCACCCGCCTCCATCGCTGTGGTGGCGCTGCCCTTTTTCCCCTTCCACGTCAACTGGCTCTCGGAACGGTACTTCGTAATCTGCGCACCCTTCGTCTTCGCTGGCTGGGGTATCAGCTTGGCAGCTATGCTGCAAAGACGGCGGCTGCGCTTGGTTGGTTTGGCAGCCACGGCAGGGCTGCTCATCTTGAATGCTCATCTCGCAGGGGAGCAACGGGACGCCCGCTACTTCAAAGATGACTATCGCAGTATGATGGCAACTGTCGCTGCACTGACCACATCCGACGAGAAAGTTTTTGTTATCTCCGCTAGATTCGCGCTGCAAGTCAATTACTACCTGGATCAAGCCGGCTATGACGCGCCAAAAGACGCCAACGCACGCTACACCAATGTTACTGGTGTGCCGGTCGGCTATGTGGACGACCTGCCAGCGATGATGGGACGGGTTTTCTCCGGCTTTCCCCGCTTTTGGCTCATTGAAATTGAAGCTGCTAACGATGATCCGCTGGGCAAACGCATTAAGTGGATTGAAGATCACTATTTCCGTATCTTCCGCATACCCATAGGGCGCAACGGTATCAGCCTATACAGTATCGATCCCACCGATCATATCCCCGAAAGTGCGGCTATCATCCCGCCGGTGGTTACTGAAGCGCGCCCCGGTGATCAAGTACGGATCGGCGTTCCGGCTGGCGCGAAGGTCGACTTGGTTCACAGTGGGCAGGTTATCGACACGCGTCTTTCCGATACCTGGATGCTGCATCAATTTGACATTTATCCCTTTTATTTCAATGGCTCATATGAGCTGCGCGTGGCGGGCGAGAGCTATCCCTTTGTGATTACGCATAGTCAAGACTTTCCTGGTGATGTCTAAGAGTAGGAAACCAAATAGGGATTGACGCTAATGAGACGCGGCGCAATGGGGTTATCGCAGCAGCGGCTCAACGCTTCTTGCGCCTTCGGCTTGTGAGGATAATTCGCCCATAGGTCCATCAGGGGCTGTCACATGACAGGCCGATCGTGCGCTGCTGGCTAGAGCCGCGGGGGGCCACCCGGTCTCATCCCGAACCCGGAAGTTAAGCCCGCGAGCGCAGATGGTACTGCATTGGGGACGATGCGGGAGCGTATGCCGCCGCCAACACGACAACTGACTGCTCTTTCGCTTTTTTTCGATCGGCGCTTTCCCGCTCTTGCCACTATAATAGTGCGATATTGAAGTGTGCGGGGATCTTCAATAATGAAGCGGGTTGAAGCGATTCTTGCGCGTTTGTTTCTCCGTTACAGCAAGTTTCGCCTTTGCCTTTTTCTTCATTGAAACGGCGGCAAATCACTATCTTTGGAACCTCGCCACTAAAGACGAGTTCAACGAACTCGCATCTGTCAATCAACTCAAAGAACGGTATGGGGATGGCTTCATCAGCAACAGCGGCGAAGCAAGGCGAGACCTTCGATTTGTGCCGTGATTAATGAAGTAAATATGCGCCATATGGCTCTCGGGCTGCTTCTGGTCTTAATCCTGCTGCTGGCATTCTACCTTCGCATAGATGACCTGGGGAACTGGCCCGTTCGCATGGATGAAGCTTTTTCCGTGTGGGCAGCCCAGATGGACTTTCTAAAGGGCACAGAATTCATCGCCAGCGATGTGCACCCGCCGATATACTTTTGGCTCCTTCATCTGTGGCTTCGACTAACCGGCAGCAGCGAGTTTTCGATCCGTATGCTCTCTGTCCTCCCCAGCCTTATCGCGGTTCCAGTGGTTTACATCATTACGCTTCGCTTAAGCAGTCGAAGACTTGCTGCTCTGCTCGCGATGCTGCTAGTCACGACATCCCCCTACCTCATCCACTGGTCGCAAGATGCGCGCATGTACCCACTGGCGACCATGTTCGCAAGTTTGGCAATTTACGCCCATTTGCGCAATCGAACAATATTGTTTGCGTTTGCCGGAATCGGCACGGCGCTAACACATTACTTTGGCGCGATTGTAGTTGGCATTCTCGTACTTCATGAGATCCTGAGTCCAGGCCACAAGGGGACCAAACGCCGGCATTGGTACGTGGCAATCGCGCTTATACTCTTGGTTTGCACGCTGTGGGGCACGTATGCGATCGGCTTGATTCGAAAAGATCCGTCATTTGCGACCTTCGACCCTCAGGCCGCTTTTCTGATGATGGCGGGCGCGTTTTCCGTCAATTCATCCACGCACCTGGGCGCCTACAATCTGCATGTGACGCTTGTCACCGCGGTCTTCTTTGTTGGGCTTGTCTTCAGCTGGCGCGATAATCCGCGCGCAACGTACTTCATCGTTCTGGGTTGTCTGCTGCCGCCCACAGTCATTTCGTTATTGAGCTTGCCGTTTGTTCCCATACATGTCAGTGCACTGCAAGCGCGATATTTCAACTTGTTCGCGCCATTTGTATTCGCAGGGTTTGGCATCGGTGTGGCGGCTCTGCTTCGCGGGCGATGGCTGCGTCTGGTTGGCGCCGTTTCGGGCCTCGGCCTGTTGATGTTCTACGGATCTTTGGCGCTCGAAAGAGCCGACGGACGTTACTTCAAAGACGATTACCGTAGCATGATGATGACCATCGCTGCATTTACGTCTGCGGACGACAGAGTGTATTTTATTTCCGGGGGACGCAGGCCCCTGGTCTACTACCACTTGAATCAAGCCGGCTACGATGTGCCAAAAAATGTTTATGCCGAGCCGGTGAATGTAACGGGCATTCCTCGCAGTAGCGAAAGCGACGTTTCGGACATGATGAACTGGATCTTTGCGGGAATAGACCGCTTCTGGCTGATCGAGATCGAGGCGCATCTCGATCAGCCGCTGGATGCCCCTTTGGACTGGATTAAGGATAACTACCATAGGATTTACCACATTCCAGTTGCTTGGAACGGTATCAGCTTCTTTAGCAATGACGAAAACGATACCATTCCGACAATAGACGCCATCATTCCGCCGGTGATTACTGAAGCGCGGCCTGGCGATCTGGTGCGAATAGGGGCGCCCGCTGGCGCCACGGTTGAACTGTTTCACAGCGGGCAGACCATCGACTCGCATGTTGCCGGAACATGGATGCTGCATCAATTTGACATTTATCCGTTTTATTTCAATGGCTATTACGAGCTGCGCGTGGCGGACCAACGCTATCCCTTTGTGATAACACATAGCCAAGATTTCCCTGGCAGCGGCGCCTAGGACGAGAATACATAGCGCCATTGTTAGACACGCCTTGATGCCCCGTGATCGCCCTGATCCGCGCAACGCGCTGCGCCAACTATATGACGCGGCTGCCGTGTTTCTCTCGATCCAATTGCGGTACGACAGGAGACATACGAGGCTGCTCGCTGCCAAATCCAGAATTTGCGCCCTTACGCGCGAGTGCTGACGCCTCGGAGACGATGTGGGAGAGTATGCCGCCGTCAACACGACACCTGACTGCTCTTTGCATATTTTGTACAATCGCGTCATGCGACTTAACAGTAATCCCGCTAACCAGCGGCTCAACGGACCCATGCGCTTGGCAGTTGCACTAGCCTGCTTGTTCTTTGCCTGGCATTTTGGCATAAAGGGGCTGACGCGCGTGCCTCTGGCGAATCATGACGAACTGCGGACGCTTTCACACATATTTGGGCGGTCCGTCGACGCGCCGCAGTCACTTCAAGACACGATCACGAACGTTGCGGCGAATAGCGAGCAGCACGGACCTTTGTATTTCATCCTCTTAAATGTCTGGTCGCGAGTCGCTGGGGGTGATTTATTCGTATTGCGACTGCTATCGACTTACTTTGCTCTTCTTTCCTTGGCAGCCATTTATCGTCTCGCTGGGATTTCCCGCCTTCGCCGCCAAGCCCTTGCCGCCTTGTTTATCGTCTCGTTAAATGCCTTGTTCCTCTTTTATTCGCGCGAGCTAAGAATGTACACCTTGTTGCCGTTCTTAGTGGCGTGGATTGTCTGGTGCTATTGGCGCCTGCTCGAGACATCTGAACGAGCGCGCTGGTGGACCTGGCTAGCGCTCGCATTGGGTTGCGGGCTGATATTGTACTTGCATTATTTCGGAATCTTCATCTTGGCCGCTGTTGCCATGTATCATTTCCTGTTTGCACGAAAGAATCGACGCTGGATTCATATTGCTCTTGCCTTGATAGGTGGCGGCTTGCTTTTCTTGCCTTGGTTGCCCACCGTTCTCAAGGGCTTGGAAGGTTTCTCTAACAAGTCATTCAGCGGCATGAACGCCTTGGAGTCGCTCGTCAGTCTTGGCAATGTTTACAGCAACGATTTTTGGATTCTGCCGCTTGGCGCTCTGATCATTGTCGTTTGGCATCGCAAGCTACTGGGGGCGCCTCAACGATTTCTATTGATTCTCACTTTTCTGGCGATTGCCGTTTTGTTATTGGCGAATGAAATCAAGCCCATACTCATACCGAAGCGCCTGCGGTATATGCTGCTGTTGGCGCCATTGCTGGGCAGCGCTCTGGCTATCGCCTGGAATTTCCTCCCCAGGCGGGCGCCAGTCCAGTTCTTGCTGGCGGCTGTCTGGATACTCTCGTTCTTCACGTATTCGCAAAACGAGAACTCCTACGTTGCGAGCAAACGCAAAAGCCTGGAATCGCTGCACGCGCCACCCTTTTATACCCTGGTGTACGATCCCAACATTGAAGTTCGACCTACAGAATCGGTGCTCAGCTTACACCCGTCCCGCAAGATAACCTGGATCACAGGTGACTACTATCAGAAGCTCATCAAGTCAAGCAATCTGGTTCACATCTATTACGATGGCGGCGGCAGGCTCACCATTCAAACGACGAAGCAACCCCTAAGCTCGCTCGACGATTTCGTGTCTTGGTACGCTGCGTTTTGGTTGCTTTACGACCCTCAAGAGACTGACGAACGTTCCATGGGCGATATCTTCGGCTGGGCGCGCAATTATTATCGATCCTGCGGAAGATACCTGGAAGAAGCAGATGCCGTCGTTGAGCGCTATGTCCGCGATTCCGATCCTTGCTAGAGCCTCTGGGTCGAATGAAGTCTATGCTACGGGACAGCCAGATGAGGCGCATCTACCAGGCAAGCTGCTCTTGAGACACGAAATCCCGAAATACTGGCCAAACTGAGACCTTGGCATAGCCAACTGCAGAGTTGGGCGCAATGTCCCTTTCAGTCATCTGCGCCAAGAATAATTGGGCTTGAATTAGGCAATCGTGGCCGTAGACGCGGCAGACGCGTGCCTGTATCCGGTTTTGATTATGTCAACATATCAAAACCAGTCATGAATCGAATGTAGTATCCAACGCCGAAAAATACGTGAGAGCCAAACAGAACGAAGGATATACAGAATTTCAGCGACATGCGCGAGGGCATGCTTTGATAATCTTCTAGCCATGAAAGCCTGGATCGTTGATATTGCTGAACAAGGAACAGTACAGACGCGAACATCAATACGAAAACTGTGATATAGCTATTCCACAAGAAGTTTCCGTGATTTATGCGATAGCCTGATTCGTAAAGGAAGTATGTCGCCAAAGCGCTCACCACGAACACGGTCCAAGACAAATTCAAATAAAGATGTTTCCGGGCTTCCGCAAAAAACAACAGGTAGACCGCCAAAGGAAATGCCAGCGAAAGCAGCAACTGTGTCGGAACGCGCCAATCCGGAATCCAATGCCTGGTAAATACGAGAAAACCAAATGAAATCGTAGAACCGTCAGCATAATTAAAATAGGATATCAGATACTGAAGACCTAACAGCAGGCAGCCCGGTATGCAGATTCCCAAGACGAGCAGCATCCAGTCGACGCGATTGCCTCTGAAAGCTCTCCAGGCGGCGAATGCGCAACAGCCCGGTATCAACACAAAGGCATAGCTAGGCTTCGCTAGCATAGACAACAGTAGCAAGGAAGCGCAAAGCAGAAGCGTGTATAGCTGATGGTTTACATTGCGATACGACGTGTTGCTGAATATTCTCAAGACAAGAAGAGAAACCGGAATGACAAATAGACGAAGAGCGATCAGTGTTGGGTTGTGATATACGATTGGATTGATATAGCCAATCATTGGTACGTTGGTCCAAATTGTGATTGGGGCTACAATTGTCAACGCGACTGACAGAAGCGCGATGGCAAATACAGGAATTGTTCCGGCGGAGTGATTGAACAAAAGTGAGAAAATGATCATTGGCAGAGGCAAAATGAAAAACATGATCGCCAAATGCGCGATGTCAGGACTATCGATCGTGGGAACCAAGCGCCTTAACAGTCGATATATGGCATGAAACAAAACATATGACACGTGTGTAACTTTCTGCGGAAGAGCGTCGGCAATTTTGATGTGAGCGCCAAAGTCCATGAATTGCTCGGCTGCAAAATTCATAATGGGAACAAAAATGATCAAACTTAGTACGAATATAAACATGTACGGAAGTAGTCTCTGCAAAGCTATTGGAGGTCTAGTAGCTGACATATACCGCTGACTCTGCTAACAAAGCACGACTTGCCTGTTGGAATCCTGCAGAAAGAAATATGAGGCATCACGGTGCATGAAAAGCTTGGCGGATTCCGATCCTGCGCCTCACCTCTGCGATTAGCATCTTGCCGTAATCGGAGTCTATCAGTTCAATAGTAAAGGTAGACTTAGTCGGGCACAAGCCATGATAGAATGTTTTTGAGGGAGCGCCATGGGTCTTCGCAAACTGCGCAACAAAAATGACGGTCCGCAATGGATCGTGCTTTACATCACCAACAACCTGCAAGAAGCGCATGTTCTCGCAGGCAAACTCAAGGCGAACGAGATACCCGCGCTTATCCATCAAGAAGCCGGCGCAACAGCGCTTGGCATCACCCTCGGCAATCTGGGCGAGATCAAAATCCTGGTAATGCCGGCAGACTACGAGCGGGCAGAGCGCATCTTGTTCACGGGCTCGAACGAGCAAATCGAAGCGAGCAACGACAAAATGCGCATCATCTGGCAAGACGACGGCGACGGTGACGAATACTATGTCGAAGACGACGATTAACAACAATACGCTGACTCGCGTCCCGGGGATCAAGGTGGGTCACTATACAGACACAATAGCGGCAACCGGCTGCACTGTCATTCTCTGCCCGTCAAAGACAGTGGGCGCGGTTGATGTTCGCGGAGGCGCGCCCGGCACACGAGAGACCGATCTACTTCAGGCGCATAATCTGGTGGCGGAGGTGACGGCTGTTGTGCTGTCCGGCGGCAGCGCTTTCGGTTTGTCATCCGCCGACGGTGTCATGCGCTGGCATATCGAGCGCGGGCTGGGATACCAATCACGCAGTGGCTTGACTGTGCCAATCGTCCCTGCTGCCATACTCTTTGACTTGGGACTTGGACGACAGGATGTATTCCCGGACGGCGATGCTGGATACCAGGCTTGCCAAAACGCTGGAACCGGCGTCCTTGAATTGGGCAGCGTGGGGGCAGGCGCCGGCGCCAGAGTCGGCGCCATAGCGGGCAATGAACGCGCGTCAAAAGGCGGCATTGGATCCGCCGCAATTGCCCTGGGAAACGGCTTGGTGATTGCTGCGCTGATGGCTGTGAACGCCGTTGGCAATGTCTACGACGAACGCGGCGAGATCCTGGCGGGTTTGCGCAAAGTCGACGGCGCAGGATTTGACTCTGTATTGGAGGCCATCGCCGCAATGCGCGGCGACAGTCCCGCGGCGCCGCCCAACGAATCTACGGTCATCGGCGTAATAGCGACCAATGGAGCGCTCAACAAAACGGAGGCACAGAAAGTCGCGCAAATGGCACACGACGGCATAGCGCGAGCGGTCAACCCCGCGCATACGATGTACGACGGCGATACGATTTTCGCTCTGGCTACCGGTGAAGTCCCTGCGGACACAAGCCTTGTTGGCGCCTATGCTGCGGAAGCGGTTGCAAGCGCGATCCGTGACGCCGTTAGGCGCGCGACATCGCTTGCCGGGGTCCGAGCCATCGCCGACGACTAGACGAGCGACGTCTCATTACCCTTGCTTCGCCCCGGTATGCTCGACAGATTCTCATTATCGCGCGCTAACAAAACAAAGTCGAAATCAGCGTGCCAATGACCGCGATATTAAGGCTTTGTCCAATTGGGCTTTACACGAATGGTCTCCTGTCTTAACAAGGATTTAGCACTATAATGTTAAGCTGACTGAGACTTGGTCAAGTTTCGGGCTAAGCGCATGACAAAGAAAATTCTAATCGTCGAAGACGAAGAGAAGCTATCCTCCAATCTCGCCGACAAGCTGCGCGCCGAGGGCTACGATGTTTCCACCGCGAGCGATGGCGAAAGCGGATGGGAGCAAGCCCAACGCGAAACATACGACCTGTTCGTATTGGACATCATGTTGCCCGGTCTGGATGGTCTGAGCCTGTGTCGCATGATCCGCAACGACAGCAAAACAGCCGAAGTGCCCATAATCATGTTGACGGCCAGGAGCACGGAAGTTGACAAGATCGTCGGCTTGGAGAGCGGCGCTAACGATTACATTGTTAAGCCCTTCGGTTTGGGCGAGTTCCTGGCTCGCGTACGAGTTCAAATGCGCCGCCCGTCGCCGGCCAGGCGGCAGATCCAGGACGAGTTGATTGCCGGGGACCTGCGGCTTGATCTGACCGGACGCAGAGTATTCAAAGGAACGGATGAAGTCAAGCTCAGCAACAAGGAATTCGATCTCTTGACAGAGCTCATGCGCAACAAAAACGCAGTTTTGTCGCGCGATCTGATCTTGACCAAAGTCTGGGGATATGACTATTTTGTGGACAAGCGAACGGTTGATGTCCATATCCGTTGGTTGCGCGAAAAGATCGAAGACAATCCCTCTAATCCTCGCCTCATTAGCACGGTACGCGGTGTGGGCTACCGCTTCGAGGACTAGATATGGAATTGCCCCTGCTTATATTCGCCGCCGCATCAATCCTCCTGGCATATGCTGGCTTTCGAATGGCGCGGAAGGTCCGGTCCTTGCAAGAAACCCTCAGCAGCCGGGATAGCGAAATCGACGCGCTGCGCCAGCAACGTCTTTCAACCGAACATGAAAACAAGCAGACAAGGGCGCTTCACGCTGCGCTATCAGAAGTTGCTTTTGATCTGGCGCTGGTGTTGGATGAAGCTGGTGTGATCCTTGCGCACAATCAGGCAGCCCAAGGTTTATTTGGCGGTACATCTGCCGTCGGCGAAAAGCTTTGCGAAATCCTTGGCTCAGGGGATCTCGCCAACCTTGTGGACTACACCCTGAACGAACACGACAGCCTTGAAGAACAATTTGTGATAGATGATGTTTATTATCGCGCTCGAACGCAAGTTGTGACGATCGCCGAAGGACGACGTTTTGTGGCTGTTGCCATGCAGGACGTTACCAATCTTGTAAACCTCAATCGGGCTCGGCGCGATCTTGTCGCCAATATCTCTCATGAGTTGCGTACGCCAATCACGCGTATTCGGCTAATCATCGAGGGATTGTTCCTCGATGCTGATCGGCCCAAACGGAAAGCGAGCATTCAATCGCTGAAAGAGATCGCAATGGAAACCGACGCCTTGCTCTGGCTGTCTCAGGAATTGCTTGATCTTTCTATGATAGAATCCGGCGAAGCCATTATGCGCCTGGTGCCGACCTCCCTGACCCAGGTAGTGGACGAAGCCATCGAGCGCTTGATCCCGCAGGCGGAGATGAAAGACTTGACAATAGTCAGCCATGTTCCCCGCAGTTTCGCCGTATTATGCGATGCCGATCAGTTGAAGCGAGTGCTGGGCAATTTGATCCACAACGCCGTCAAATGGTCGCCTCCGAAAGGGGCGATCACGATTGCCGCTGCCGACCTCGAAGACGAAGTTTCAGTGTCGATCCTCGATAAGGGTCCTGGCGTGCCGGAAGACCTGCGAGAACGCGTATTCGAACGATTTTATCAAGCCGATGTTTCGCGCTCCGGCGACGACGGAACCGGCTTGGGCTTGGCAATTTGCAAACATATCATCGAAGCGCATGGCGGCCGTATTTGGGCTGAAGGGAACAGCCGCGGCGCAGGCGGTCATTTCCTGTTCACCCTGCTGAAGGCCGACGCGAATTTCGAGATAGAAACCCAGCCCGCCCTTGTGGAAGAATCCGCAGCCCCGGCAACCGACATAGCCAATGCTCGATAAGTGACATTCTAAAGTTTTGCTGCTATACTCACTGCAAAACAAATCTAAACCAACCTTCGGGGCAGGGTGGAATTCCCTACCGGCGGTGATGCGTGAATGAGCGCGCCCAGCCCGCGACCCTGTTGGCAACGCGGTGGCTTTGTCAAGCAGGTGGATTCCGGTGAGAAGCCGGAGCCGACGGTGACAGTCCGGATGGGAGAAGGTTTGGCGAGTCAAAGGCCTTCTGCTTTGGCTTGTTCGCTTTGATGCGCCCTACGCGTGAATGGCTGACATCTGCGCTGCCATTCGGGACGCATTGCCCGCCGCCCTGCTTCGAGTTGGTCGCTTCCGTTGAGGCGAAGTATGGCTGAAGTAGGCGAGACGAAGGCTCCACAACCTCGCGCCAGCGTTAATCGAATTTGGCTCATTCAACTGCGTAGATCGTCTCCGCTGCTTTCGGTTATTGCTCTGCTGCTGCTGTGGCAATTGATAACATCCGCCGAGATCTACCCGGCTTTTATCGTTCCGCCGCCCGCTGCGGTTGGCGAGGCTTTTATAGAGGCGCTTCAAAGTGGATTGCTTGTCAAACACCTCGGCGTAACCCTGGAAGAAATGTTCCTTGGCTTGATTCTGGGTCTTGGCATTGGATTGTCAATCGGCTATGCCATCGCCAAGCTGCCAATCCTGGAATACACGCTTTCGCCTGTTATTGTCGCCTTCCAATCGACGCCCATTGTTGCCTATGCGCCCCTGCTCGTGATCTGGTTTGGCAGCGGACCGACAAGCAAGATCGTGACGACGGCGGTCATCGTTTTTTTCCCGTCGCTGGTCAACACGATTGTCGCCGTCCGCGCCGTCTCCCCGAATCTGCGAGACTTGATGGCGTCGCTGAACGCGACGCCTTGGCAAACCTTCCGACAATTGGAATTGCCCTCCGCATTGCCCGTTGTTTTGGCGGGCCTCAAAACCAGCGCGACCCTGGCGGTGATAGGCGCCGTCGTCGGTGAATTCGTGACTCAGGGCAGCGGTCTGGGCTTTCTTGTGACTTCTGCCCGCAATCAATATGATACGCCGCTTGTCATTGTCACTGTTCTGACGATGACAGCGATCGCTTTGAGTTTGTACAGTTTTGTGGTCCTGCTGGAATGGCGCTGGCTGGCTTGGCGGCGTCGATCGGAACGTTGAATTGCCTGAGTAGTGCCAAGTTAGTCCTGCAAAAAACCTGCATTACTTTGCGGCTCAACTCCCCTCCACAATGCCGTTGGGGAGGGGACCGGGGGGAGGGCTTAGAAAAGCGGCATTCGCAATTTTCCTTACTTGTTTGGAACTACCTGGTACAAGGAGTGACACAAATATCATGCGCAAGATTTTGGGAACAGCGCTAATCAGTTGCTTTATCATTCTGTCTTCGCTTGACGCGCAAGCGGATCTGATTCAGGAACGCATCTTGTTGACCTTTATTCCCAACATTCAATTCGCCCCATTTTACCTCGGTATCGCGGACGGGCATTTTGCCCGCCAGGGCTTTGACGTGGCGCTGGAACACCTGCAAGAGCCGGATGTTTTGGACTTGGTCGCCGCTGGTCAGGCCGATTTCGGCATTGTCAGCGGCGAGCAGGTGATTTTGGCTCGCTCTAAAGGCCGCGATGTGGTCTATGTCTATGAGTGGTTCCAGGAATATCCGGTAGGCATAGTCATGGTCAGCGACGATGGCGCGGCAAACCTCGCAAATTTGACCGACATGACTGTCGGCATTCCCGGCCGCTTCGGCGCCAGCTACAGCGGGCTGACTACCCTGCTGCAAAGCGCCGGTTTAAGCGAAGATGATATCGAATTGAAGGAAATCGGCTTTAATGCGCCCGATGTCTTTTGCCTTGGCGCCGTCGCCGCGGCAGTTGTTTATGTGAACAACGAACCCCTGCAAATTCGTGACCGACTTGCCGCCGGCGATTGTGGTGATGTAACCGAAATGGCGGTAGTATCGGTCGCTTCCCGGGTAGACCTGGTCTCCAATGGTCTCATTGTCAGCGCAGATCTTGCCGGGCGCGATCCGGACAAGGTGCAGCGCCTGGTCAATGGCTTTAACAGCGCCCTGAAAGCGACCATCAACAACCCGGCTAAGGCTTACCTGGCTAGCGGAACCTTCGTCGAGACGCTGCCGGGCGAGCCGGAATTCCTCACGCTGTTGCGGGAGTTGGCGGGGGAGCAAGGGGCCTTCCTCGCAACGGACCCAACGCGGGAACAGATCGCCAAAAGTCGTTCAGACATGGTTGAATTGCTGGTGGAATCCTTGGGATCGGACGATTTGACACAGTTTGAAGTGCTGCTTCGCACGATTGAGCTCTGGGATGCTGATACGCTGGGGCATAGCGATTTGTCTTCTTGGGAAGCCATGAGCGATACGCTGCGCTTGATGGGCTTGTTGAGCGACGACGCGCCAGACCTGAGCGCGTCATTTTCCAATCAGTTTGTCACCGGTATCCGCGAGTGAAGCTGAGCCTGCGCGAGCTTGTCGTTGATTTTAAGACGCCAGACGCGGGACGCCTGCCCGCGTTGGGACCGATATCGCTGGAGGTTTCGCCTGGCGAATTCGTATGTATCGTAGGTCCCAGCGGCTGTGGCAAAAGCACCTTGATCCGTACCCTGGGGGGACTGCAACCCGCAACGTCGGGAAGCGTCGCCGGCGACGACTTGCCAATAACCGGTCCCCTCTCAACGCTCGCCATCATGTTTCAAGACGCCAATCTAATGCCCTGGCGCACCGTGATCGACAATATCGGCTTGCCCTTGGAGTTGGCGGGCGTCGACAAAGCGCGGCGGCACAAGGCGGTTTATGAATTGCTGCCGCAGTTGCATCTGCAAGACTTCGCCCTGTCCTACCCGGCCGAATTGTCTGGAGGCATGGCTCAGCGGGTTGCGCTGGGAAGGGTGATCGTGCAGCGGCCCCGGGCATTGCTTCTGGATGAGCCATTCGGGGCGCTGGACGCCATGACCAGAGAAAAGATCAGCTTGGAACTGCTGGATCTGTGGCGCAAGGGCAGACAGACAGTTGTCATGGTCACGCATGATATCAACGAAGCGGTGCTTATGGCGGATCGGGTCGTCGTGATGTCGAGTCGTCCAGGAAAACTGGTAGCTGATATCGCAATTGGTCTGGAGCGCCCGCGCGCGATAAACATGATTTACCGCGACACCTTCTTGCGCTTGGTGCGGGAGGCGCGGGCCGCCATCGATCCTCCTGACAGCTAAAGCGCTTTATTTGCGGAGAAATCGCGCCAGATTTTCTTTACCGCCGAGGGGCGCGTAGACACTGACCGCCGACACAGCCCTTCAACTCCCGAGATTTAACCTCTTGCCTTCCCAAAAGGACGCAATGTAGGGGCGACCTATCAGGTCGCCCGAAAATCTTCGATACACTACCACCGTCCTTGACAGAATCCTCGTCTTCTCCAGCCGAAAATACATCTATCCTCAGCGAATCAGCTATAGTACTGTTCTCGCGCTTCTCTTAGTTTCAAGGATAAGTCCATGGGCTTCCACGCCAATTTCATACGTGAACTATTCCCTTCATTGCGGACCTCTACGCCGGACGCGCGCCAACCGATATTCTTGGACAATCCCGCCGGAACACAGGTCCCTCAAAGCGTGATTGACGCGGTTTCTGCATATTATCGCACGATGAACGCCAATTCGGGTGGTTTCTTCCATACCAGCCGCCAAAATGATGAGATGGTGGACCGGGTTCGTCAGAAAATGGCTGATTTCCTCAACGCGGCCAGCCCTTCCGAAATCGTAATCGGTCCTAACATGACCACCTTGAACTTTGCATTGAGCCGCGCCATTGCGGCTACGCTAAAAGCGGGCGACGAAATCGTCTTGACGCGCATGGATCACGACGCAAACGTATCGCCATGGACATCAGTCGCGGCAGAGCGCGGGTGTTCTGTCAAATGGGTTGACCTGAATACAGCCGATTGCACGTTGGATATGGACTCCCTTGAAGAAGCGCTGAGCGAAAAAACCAGGATTGTGGCGACGATTCACGCCTCTAACGCGGTTGGCACGATCAATCCGGTGCGACAGATCGCGGCTATGGCGCATGCTGTGGGCGCCTGGCATGTCGTCGATGCTGTTCAAAGCGCGCCGCACGTCCCAATTGACGTGCTGGATATTGACTGCGACTTCCTTCTTTGCTCGGCTTATAAGTTTTATGGTCCCCATTTGGGCATCATGTGGGGTCGCGAAGATCTGCTGAATGAGTTGCCGGTATTCAAAGTGCGCCCGGCGAAAGATCTGGCGCCCTATCGCTGGGAGACCGGCACCCCAAGCTATGAAACCTGGAACGGCCTGCTCGCTTGTCTCCAGCATTGGGAGATGATCGGTGATCGCTTCGGCGCTGCGGAACTGCCGCGTTATTGTGGCGGACGACTCAAAATGAAGCGGGGAATGATGGCTGTGGCGGAATACGAGCGCGGCTTGCTTGCCGCGCTGATCGAAGGTTTGTCGGCGATTGCCGGCCTGCGCATCGCTGGCATTACCGATGCCTCGCGTTACGGCTGGCGGGTTCCCACGGTCGCATTCGAACTGGACGGCAAGTCGCCCGATGAAATCGCCGCTCGCTTGGCCGAGCATGACGTCTTCGTCTGGAGCGGGAACTATTACGCCTTGGAGATCATGGAGCGGCTGAATCGGCCCCAAGGCATGGTCCGGGTCGGCATCGCTCAATACAATACCATCGAGGAGATCAATCGGCTGCTGGAACTGGTAGACCAAATGTGAGTGCCCGTCGCCATTAGCCGAATGGATATGCCGCGAACGGACATCAGCCTTGCCGCTAATCCGTAACTGGGGCGTTCGCGTAATGTCGCGCCGATGCCAAGACCAGCGTGATCAACTGCCTGAGTCCGAAACGAATCGGCGCAACCTCTATATACTCGTCAAGACGGTGCGCGTTTCCCCCGCGCGTAATGCCGATCGTGACCGCCGGACAACCTTGCGAGAGCGGAACGTTGCCATCAGTGCTGCCTGTCTCCAGGCTACCCATGATGCCAATCTCGGCCAGCGAGGATAGCGCGCCCTGCACCAGCACATGATCGTCGGCGATAGAACCGGCCGGGCGTTCGCCGACTGTCTCGATCTCGAATTGCAAGCCATCCTGACTGCTTTGCTTGACCAGTAGGCCTACGCGCTGGCGAAGCTCCGCCAGCGCCCCAGCGCAAACCGACCGCATGTCCAGCCAGAGGCTCGCTTCCGTAGCTATGGCGTTGATCGCATGTCCGCCGTCGATCATGCCAATATTGCAGGTTGTGCGTGGCGAGACCGGCACTTCCAAACTGGCGATTTGATGGCCCAGTTTCATGACGGCGTGCGTCGCGCTGGGGCGGCCGTGATGGAGCCAGCTGTGGCCGCCTTCTGTCTTGGCGCTTATTCGTAAACGATGAACCGCGATGCCCGCATTGTAGACATGACCAAGGGCCAGTCCTTCCAAGTTGATCACAGCGCGAATCTGTTGCCGCAAACAGGCGTAGGCCGCTTTGGCTCCGCGCAAATCCCCCAGACCTTCTTCACAGCTGTCGGCCACGAACCAAATGTCGCAATCCGGAGCGCGGCCGGATTCTTGAATCGACTTGATCGTGCCCAGCATGGCGGCCACGCCAACGCTATTGTCACCGATTCCGGGTCCGTAAATCTGGTTTCCGCATCGCTGAATGCTCAAGTCTGTATCGGCGGAAAACACGGTATCAGTATGCGCCAATACCAGAACGGCCACGTCGGATTGCTTGCCCGGTATCCGCCCATAGACGTTGTTCAAGTCGTCAATAGTGATGTCATCCAGACGGAACTCGCGAAACCGGTTTGCGACATGCAGCGCTCGCGCCCTTTCCTGAAAAGTGGGCGCCGCGATCTGTTGGATACACATGGCTTCGTCTACAACCCACTGGGCGAGACCCGCTAGGCTCTGCCAATTCCAGGTAGCGACGACTGTTTTGACATCCATACTCATAAAGTCAAGACAACTGCGTTCAAGTCTTGCATGCGCGGTCGCGCGCTTCCGTGAACCGATACCGTTTACAAAACCGCGGACGATCTGTCTCGCCAACCATGCTTGTGAACCAGGGCGGTTTTGATCGATACCGGCCTAATCCAGACTGACTCAAATATCCCAAGACAGGGATATTATGACCGATAGCGCCCGGATTTGCATTATTTCGGCCCGAAGGGAGTTTCAAAAACGTGGAAACAAAACCTCCTCTTGATCTCACAAATTTGCAGTAAGCTCCCCTTCACTTCGGAAGCGTTGCTGAGGAGGGGCATGTTTGAAATGACGCAGCGCATACAAAAGCAACGGGTCAGCCTTGGCTGACCCCTACAGGTTTATGGCGAAAATTGTAGGGGCGACCTATCAGGTCGCCCGAAAATCACCGCAATGCAGATTTCATAGCGACATCACGCTTGATGAAAAAGCTACCCGTGGTGCTTATGATCTTATGAGCGGAACGCGGCGCCGGACATTTACTGTAAACGAAGACAGCCCCGCTTGTTTATGTCGCTGAATGATTCAATACACGCTGGGCGAATGCGAACCCTACGATTCGAGTTT
>DAOULD010000059.1:0-5766 GCA_034420635.1 Anaerolineae bacterium
GGAGAAGCCGACCAAGCCGGCGGCGGTTGCCGCGCCCGATCCGGCCGATGAGCCGCTGCTGCCTTCCTCGGTATCCCAGGGATTGCGCGTCATGCCGCCGTACCAGACATCGCCGTTGGCCAGCGCGCCCAGCGTCAGCTTGGCGATGAGCACGGCGCCAGCGCCTTCCAGCCGCCGCACGACGGTGGCGTCAAGGTCGATGACCTGGTCCTTGTAGGGCATGGCGCCCCACTGAGTCGGGTAGCCGCGGGTCGCCAGCAGGTCCTTCGCGCCCCAGGGGATGCCATGCAGGGGACCGCGATACAGCCCGCGCGCGATCTCGGCATCAGCGCGCGTCGCTTGGGCGATGGCGAGCTCTTCGGTATAGGCAGCGACGCACTTGAGCAGGGGATCGTAACGCTTGAGCCGCGCCAGGTACATCTCGGTCAGCTCGAGCGATGTGACCTGGCGACTCCGGATGAGCTCAGCCAACTGCGTGACGGGATAGAAGGCGGCCTCTTCGAGATTCTCCGGGCGCGTCACAGCGGGCTGCGCGCTCATGGCGTAGCTCCGCGGAACGGGCGCGGGATCAGGATCGGCGAGTTTCACATTGAAGTTGAGCGCCATCGGCACGCTATTGCCCAGGTCGGCGGCGCGGATGGCCGCGTATTGCTCGCGGCGGCCCCTGACGATTTCGAGCATCTGGGCCAGCTGCTCGGGACTGAAGTCGAGGTCCAGCAGGGTTTGGGCGGCGGCGATCTGCTCGGCTGTTATTGGGGTGGATTCGGTCATGAGGCGTTCCTCGCGTGGCTGAGTTTTACGGCGAGTGTACCACAGGTGTTTTTCAGCACAGAGGCGCCGGCTGGGCCAACCACAAAGACACGAAGGGCACGAAGGGTTTTTCACTACCGAGGACAGCGAGTGCAGCGAGGGGTTGCTAAGGCGCGGGGATGGGAATCAGCGTAGCATGGGTGAGCTGTGGGTGCTAGACCAAATGTTCGCGTGTTGGGACTTTGATTTATTGCCGCTGAGGGCCCGGTGGGTATGAATATAAAAGCAGGCAGCCAAGAAAGCATTGGGGACGGTAAGCGTTTGCAATCGATATGCGGCAACTCGAATAGTCAGAACAGTCGGGCGTTGCGATGTATGAATTCAATCCTTATGCGAATACTAACAAGACCGGACAAGCCGAGACAAAATGCGAGACTCATCGCGACGAGAAACTCCTAAATGGGGTCTTCTCGTTTCAACATCTGCTTAATCTCATTCCGCACTCGCCGACTTAAGTCTCTTCGCAGGTAAACTCCATAGACTTCAATTCTTGAATCGTTATACCTGTAGTAAACGCGGAATCCACCGCTCTTACCCGTGTCGGACGAACTGTCCATCATTCGATGCTCTTTAGCAAGTGTGTCACCGATCTCTGTTATCTCGTCTCCGGGCAATCGCCTTTCAGAAAACTCTTTCTCAAATTTAATCACATCCTCACTTAGCTTCGGACGCTTCTTTTTGAATTTCTTCAGTTGACGCAAACTGTCGTCCGACCAGGCAATCTCTCTCTCCATATGGCTATCTATACTTCTTGCAATTGTGCTATCACGTCCGCCGTAGAGTGTGTTTTACCCTCTCTACATTGTTTCAGCCCCCGCGCGAAGCTTTCGATAATGGCCTGTTCTTCGTCATACACAAAACGACTGTTTTCTTGATATTCTGGATAGAGGTAGTATATGGCCCGCACCAACTCCTGAAATTCCATACCTATGATCCAATCCACAGACTCCTTGATAAATCGCGTTAGACTGTTAGGTAACTCTATATACTCGATGCCGCAGTCAGTTACGATAGAGAAAACATCGTCTCGTCGATCCGCGCCATACTTGATATTGATACAGCCCGAATCATTCAGTATTTCGGCATCACGATAAATCTTCTGCGAATATGGGCCAAAATGGTGTTTAGTGAACTTATAGAAGTCGTCTGGCAATCCGCCTTTGAATTCTTCCGCGACCAAGAATACCGCCTTTTGCAAATGGACACGCTTTAGGCCTCGTCCATTCGCCGCCTCAATTATGGCAAGTAATACATCCTGCCTGTCAACACATTTCAAGCCCACGTGCATCCTCCTCACCGAAGATGAACTCTTGAATATTCAATTCAACAGTTATTGTACTCCAATACGCATTCGTTTTGCATGCTGATGTGCTTAGAAACGAACATATGTTTTCGGTTCACGCTCTTGGACATAGAATTGCGGAATCTGAAATTGATCTTCGCCAATGGGAAATTGCGCAAACCTTCGCACTTTTCTACTCGGGCAGGGAAAACAGTTTGATTTTGCGATTCAACTTCCAAGGCATTGGTAAGGTCGATGCAATGTACGCAGTCACGAGTTTACTCGCTATTTCATTAGATTGTCATTAGATAGTCTTGGCGTATTGCCTGCGCTTCGTAGTTAGCGCTTTCCCCCGCAACCGCAACGAATTACTCACCACAAAGACGCTCGAAAACGCCATCGCAGCCGCCGCGAACATGGCAGCGGACCGCCAAAATACAACGGGCGACCCAAGGGTCGTCCCTACATACCTTACAATCTCGCTTAGGAGTAGACAAAGTCTCCCCCCATTGCAATGGGGACCCGGGGGTTGAATACATGCGCGATTAATCGGCGATCCGCGCCCCCCGCAACCGCAACGAATTACTCACCACAAACACGCTCGAAAACGCCATCGCAGCCGCCGCGAACATCGGCAGCAGCCCGCCCAGCATCGCCACCGGAATCAGCACGATGTTGTAAATGAACGCCCAGAACAGGTTCTGATAGATCGTGCGCATCGTCCGCCGGCTCAGATCCAGCGCGGCGACGACAGCCCTCAAATCCCCGCTGACCAGGGTGACATTGCTCGCTTCAATGGCGATATCCGTGCCGGTGCCGATGGCGAAGCCGACGTCAGCCCCCGCCAGCGCCGGCGCGTCGTTGATGCCGTCGCCGACCATGCCGACGCTTTTGTCTTTGTCTTGCAGGTCCTTGACCACCGCCGCCTTGTCGGCCGGCAGCACATCGGCGTAAACCCGCGTGATGCCGACTTCCTTCGCGATCGCTTGAGCCGTGCCCGCGTTGTCGCCGGTGATCATCGCCACCTCGAGGTCCCGCGCTTTGAGCGCTGCGATGGCAGCGCGCGAACTGGGCTTGAGCGGATCGCCGATACCCAGCGCGCCGATCATCGCGCCGTCGACGGCGACGAGAGCAATGGTCCGCGCCTCGCGCGCCAGCCGGCTGAGGTCTTCTTCCAGCGCCGATGTGTCGACTCCCTTTTCCCGCATCAGCGCCGTGTTGCCGACGAGCGCCGTCCGTCCGTCGATGGCTGCCTGAACGCCGCGCCCGGGCAGCGCTTCGAAGTCCTCAAGCGGGAACAAGTCAATCGACTCGGACTTCGCTTTGTCAAGGATGGCAGCCGCCAGGGGATGTTCGCTGCCGGCTTCGGCTGATGCGGCGAATCGCAGGACGTCATCCGCGTCGCCCCCCGGTCCGGCGATGACGTCGGTGACGCTCGGCTGCCCGGCGGTGATGGTGCCGGTTTTGTCCAGCAGAATGGCGCTCAGGGACTTGCTTCTTTCCAGCGACTCGCTATTGCGGAAGAGGATACCCGATTCCGCGCCCCGCCCCATGCCCACCATGATGGCGGTGGGGGTGGCCAAGCCCAGCGCGCAGGGACAGGCGATCACGAGCACGGCGATCATGTTGAGGATCGCCGTCGGCAGGTCCGCGCTGCCAATAGTGAGCCAGCCTACAAGCGTGATGATGGCCAGCGCGATGACAAGTGGCACGAAATAGGCGGAGACGCGGTCGGCCACGGCTTGGATGGGCGCTCGACTGGCTTGCGCCGCTTCCACCAGCCGGATGATCTGCCCCAGGACGGTGTCCTTGCCGACGCGCTGCGCCTCGGCGATCAAGCGTCCCTGTTGATTGACCGTGCCGGCGATGACCTCGTCGCCGGTTTTCTTGTTCACCGGCATGCTCTCGCCGCTGAGCATGGACTCGTCGACCGCGGAGCGGCCCTCGGTCACGATCGCGTCGACCGGGATGCGCTCGCCCGGCTTGATCAAGAGCGCGTCGCCGGGGGCGACTTCGTCGATGGGAATCGACTTCTCCTTGCCATCGCTGAGCAGCGTTGCTGTCTTTGGCGCCAGCCCGATCAGCTTCTTGATGGCGGCGCTGGTGCGTCCCTTGGCTCGCGCTTCCAGCAGCTTGCCCAGCGTGATCAAGGTTAAGATGACCGCGGCGGATTCGAAATAGTCGGACTTGCCGACCCGGTCGGAAAAGTCGAAGAGCAGACCCAGCAAGACGATCAGGCCATAGAGATAAGCGGCCAGCGAGCCCATGGCCACCAGCACGTCCATGTTGGCGCTGCCGTTGCGCAGCGACTTGATGGCGCCGCGCAGGTATTGCCGTCCCAGGATGAATACGACCGGCGTCGCCAGCCCGCCGAAGATGAAGAGCCAAAGGTCATGCATCAGCCAGGGGAAGCTATCCATGATGAAGGGAACCCGATGCATGAAGTGCCGCGCCATGCTCAAGACGGTCAACGGGATGGTGAAGGCGGCGCCGATCAAGACCAGGCGCGTTTGCCGCTCAATTTCGGCTTGGCGCGCGGCCGCTTCGGCATCCTCGCCTGTCCCCTCGCCGCTGACTTCGATGACGCCGTAGCCCGCGTCTTCCACGGCTTGGACGAGATCGCCGCGACGTACCGCCCCCGGCATGTAGCCGATGGCTGCGCGCTCATTGGACAGGTTGACCGCGACATCGATCACGCCGTCGACTTTGTTGAGCGCGCGCGCCACGTTCTTCTGGCACATGGCGCAAGTCATGCCGGTGATGGGCAGGTCGATGCTGGCTCTGGCCACGCCATAGCCGGATTTTTCGATCTGCGAAACCAGATCGCGCACTTTGAGTTTGCCGGCGTCATACTGGACGGCCGCTTTTTCCGTCGCCAGGTTGACTTGCGCGTTGTCGACGCCATCGGCGCGTTTGAGGCTACGCTCGACATTGGCGACGCACATGGCGCAGGTCATACCGGTCACGGGCAGTGAGACTTCCTTAAGTGTCATGCGCTCCCTCCAGATGTTCAGGTTCAGCTATTGATGAGCTTCAGGATGCGCCCCAGGTCATCGACGGCAGCCTCGGGATCGGCGCGCAGATCATGCCGCAAGCTGTTTTCGATATAACAATCGAAGAGATGATTGATGAGACTGCTCATGCCCTTCTCAATCGTGCGGGCGCGCAGGACCCGCTCTTCACAGCTGCCGGCGTCGGCGGCGATCAAGTCTTCCAGCGCCTTTAGCTGCCCTTGAATGCGCTTGATTCGATTGACCGTCTTGCTATTATGCGCCTCGCGGGTCGATTCAACTTGCCTGACAGATTCCACCATTAAGCGCTCCTTATACCCATACCCCTATAGGTATATATTATCAAGACAACAACAGAATCGCAAATCTTTCCTCGACAGGGGGCGCATTCCAATATTTTGGCAGAATGACATTAATTGCACGCGCATGAAGAGTTGCCCTTGCGTTGCGCTTATCCCAAAATAAAGGAGACAATGTAGAGGCGACCGGCGGTCAGTGTCACCGGTCAGTGTCTACGCGACCTGTGGTGAATAAATCCCTCTGTGCCCTCAGTAAATGCAAGTAAGTCGTGCGAATAATTTGATGAAATATAGAAAACTACAAAATAATCGAATCCCGTAGGGGCGACCAACCTGGTCGCCCGAAACCGCGCCATCGCATCGA
>DAOULD010000060.1:0-6663 GCA_034420635.1 Anaerolineae bacterium
ATGCGATGGCGCGGTTTCGGGCGACCAGATTGGTCGCGTAGACACTGACCGCCGGTCGCCCCTACGGGATTCGATTATTTTGTAGTTTTCTATATTTCATCAAATTATTCGCACGACTTACTTGCATTTACTGAGGGCACAGAGAGATTTTTTCACCACAGGTCGCGTAGGGCGCGTAGACACTGACCGTCAAGACACAAAGCGCACAAAGAATTTTCGTAACAGTTTCGTCTGGCAACAAACTTTAACGATGTGTCCTTGGCGCCTTTGTGGTGAAAAACAGTTTGATGCGATTGCCCGGGTGTTTTGGCAGCGTCATTTGACAAGCGCGCATGTTTTACGTTATATTCCAACTATATGGATGTTTATTTGAACAGTAAAGTCCCTTGTTCCATGAAATTTCGCACAATTATTCCGAACGAATACCCGGTCATCCGCTCAGGAAATCCTCGGGCGAGGCCGCTGCGATGACGGGCAATGCGCGACGGATGACGATCCTCAACATGCTGGAGGCGCGCGGGCGGGTCTCCGTCGCGGAACTCAGTCGATTGTCCGAAGTCTCCGATATGACTATTCGTCGCGACCTCGAGGCGCTGGAACGCGAAGGCGTTCTCAGGCGAACGCGCGGTGGCGCGGTCAGCGCTATCTCCCTCAGTTACGAGCCGCCATACATCATACGCAAGGACAGCAATACATCAGCCAAGTCCCGTATCGCGGAGCGGGCATCGGAGATGCTCAACGAGGGCGAAACAGCCATTCTTGATGTTGGAACAACCGCCGTCGCGATTGCGAAGGCGCTAAGGGGACGCGTCAATCTCACCGTGCTCACTTCCAATTTGTGGGCGGCGGCGATCCTGGCCGACGAACCGGGAATCGTGCTGATGGTCACAGGCGGCACGACGCGAGCGCGCGAGCGATCCCTGGTCGGCAGTCTGGCCACTCGCGCTTTTGGCGAGTTGGTCTTTGATGTGTTCTTCCTGGGTGTGGCCGGGGTGCATCCGGAGTTCGGCGTCACCGACTACAACATGGAAGAAGCGGAGGTCAAGCGCGAGGCGATCCGCGCTGCCCAGCGACGAATTGTTGTCGCCGACAGTTCAAAGCTGGGCAAAGTCGCTTTCGCCAAAATCTGCGGCCTGGACCAGATCGACATGATCATCACCGACAGTCAAGCGCCGGAGGAGATCGCCGCGTTGAAAACCGAGGGCATCGACATGGCGCTTGTATGATCGTTTTAGCCATTTGTAGGCGTTTTACGCGAGCGGATATCGAAGCGGCGGAACCATCAATGTACTTAGTAAGTGCAAGTAAGTAATGAGAATGCGAGAATGCCTTTATTCAACCCCACCCCCCGGCCCCCTCCCCATTGCAATGGAGAGGGGGAGCGCATTTGGCGGGATTGGGATCACATCCAAAGCTTTCGCTACAAATGAGATTTTTTCGCATTATTTTATTGGTGCTACTTTGAGGAGACAGGAATGACAAATTGCTTGCGCGATTTGTTTGCCGTCCGCAAACCTGTCATTGGCATGTGCCATCTACAGGCGCTGCCCGGCGACCCCGCCTATGTTTGTGATTCGGGCCTGGACGCGGTGGTGAAGGATGCGCGAATGAACGTACGCGCCCTGCAAGAGGGCGGCGTCGACGGCATCATGTTTTCCAACGAATTCAGCTTGCCCTACCTGACCAAAGTGGATGCCGTGACGGTCGCGGCGATGGCGCGGGTGATTGCCGAGCTATACGATCAGATCGAGGTGCCTTTCGGCGTCAATGTGCTTTGGGATCCTTACGCGTCGCTTGATTTGGCGGTGGCCACGGGCGCGCTGTTCGTGCGCGAAATATTTACCGGCGTTTATGCCAGCGATTTCGGATTGTGGGATACCAATTGTGGCGCCATCGTGCGCCATCAATATGCGATCGGCGGCAATAAGGTGCGGCTTTTCTTCAATATTCTTCCCGAAGCGGCCGCCTATTTGGCCGATCGCGATATCGTTTCCGTTGCCCGTTCCACCGTTTTTAATACCAAACCGGACGCAATCTGCATTTCTGGCTTGACTGCGGGTCAAGTGACATCGACCGAAACCTTGCAACTGGTCAAAACGGCATTGCCAGATATCCCGGTCGTTGCCAATACCGGCGTTCATCTGGGCAATATTCAGGAACAACTGGCAATCGCGGATGCCGCTATCATCGGCACAGCCTTCAAACGGGATGGCGTATTCGAAAACCCGGTTGACGCCAAGCGAGTACGAGCGTTGATGGACAAGGTGGCGCTACTGCGCTAGGCGCAGCCGCCAAAGTAAAGAACGGTCTTGATCAAATAGAGTTTATTGGAGGACTTATATGGCGACACGGGATGAACTGGAACAGCGCTGGCAGCGCCTCGCTGCTGTTGGTCGGGAAAATGACGTCGATGTCATTCTCGTCTATTTTGACGAGTACAACATGGCTGACGGATATTACCTGACAAATATCTGGACGCAATTCGAACGCGGATTGGTCGCGCTGGCGACGGCGGCTGCCGAAGTATGTCTGCTTGTGGGACCGGAGACGGCGAATTTCGTCATGACGCACCAAGCGGATTTACCCAGCCGAATCGTCTCCTTGTTTCTGGCATGGGGCGCTGGATATCCCAATACCGAATGGGAAGAGGCCGCGGATGTGCTGAGTGAAATGGCAGGGCACAGTCCGCGCCGTATCGGCATCGCCGGGAGCGGCGGTTTGCCAGCCGGGCTTTATCAGGCGCTCGGCGATATATCGCCCGATATCGTCGACCTCAGCGCAAGTGTCCAGAGCGCGCGCGCAATCAAAACCAGCAGCGAGATCGACAATACCAGAATGGCGTTCAAAATCGTTGACGCGGGCCTGGAAGCTATGATAGACGCGCTGGAGCCGGGCATGACCGAGACGGCTCTGGCGGGTGTGGGAGAAGGCGCGATGCGCGCTGCCGGCGCCCAGGGCTATGCCTATTCGACTATCTTGACATCCCAAGCGCGCACCAACTCGGTATTTGGCAGGCCGACCTCCCGCGCCTTGGATGATGGCAGTATGCTCATGATCGGCATCAGTCCCAAGTATAACGGCTACTGCGCGTCGCTCGGCGTACCGATCACGGTGGGTGAGGTGAGCCCGGAACGCCGGCAATTCATTGAGAATACGCTCGCGGTCTTTCGCTCTGTGCAGGCGCAATTGGGTCCCGGCAAGATGTCCGCCGATATCTATCAGAATTCCCGTGAAGAACTGGCGCGATACGATCTGGAGAAATATCAGATCTATGGCGCCCTGCATTCTTGCGGCTTGCTGGAGGCGGAAGCGCCCTTTTTGTCGGCGAATCCGAATTGGGAGTTGATGCCGGGCATGGTGCTGCTGATTGATCTGGCAGTTTTTCATCCGCAGCTCTGGGGCATCCGCTGGGAATCGGGCTATTTGATCACGGAAACGGGGGCGGAGCACTTGTCCGGATATTTTGACAAGGCTTGCGAAATCATCTTGCAGCGAGCCGCGCGGGGAAGCGGATGAGCGCTTACATTAGCATCGCCGATGTCACCAAGTCATTCGCTGGCACAGCCGGGCGGATCGACGCCTTGCAGAAGGTCAATCTGGATGTGCGGGCCGGCGAGTTTTTGTGTCTGGTCGGACCTTCCGGTTGCGGCAAGTCAACATTGGTATTCATCATCGCCGGCCTGGTCAAAGCGAGCGGCGGTGAAGCGCGCGTCGGCGGCAAGCCGGTGGTGGAGCCCGATCCCGACCGCACCATGGTGTTCCAAGGCGATGCCGTCTTTCCCTGGATGACGGTGGCGCAGAACATCGGTTATGGCTTGCGCTATAGCGGCGCCTCCAAAACAGAACAGGAGGAGACTGTTAAGCAGTTGATTGATCTGGTTGGCTTAACCGGATTCGCAGACGCTTTTCCCAAAGAGCTTTCCGGAGGCATGAAAAAGCGCGTCGACCTGGCGCGCGCCTATGCGACCAACCCGACAGTCTTGTTGATGGACGAGCCTTTTGGCGCGCTGGACGCCATCACCAAAGAGAAGATGCAAGTTGATCTCATGCGCTTGTCGGTGACGGACACGGGACAGCGGCGCACGATCGTTTTTGTGACGCACGACCTCGAAGAAGCCATCTTCCTGGCCGATCGCGTGGCTGTTATGACGCCGCGGCCCGGCACCATTCAAGTGGTCCTTGACGTTCCTTTTCCACGACCGCGAGAAGCATCAATTCGTCTATCCACGGAATTCCAGGCGCTGCGCGGTCAAATACGCGAACTGCTGGTCACCGAGGAGGAAGAGAGCTGACGTGAAACAGGACGAGCTAGCGAATAGCGCCGATGCGGTCGGCGAAGAAGCTACGAAAAAGCGTCGCTTTATAACGGGCGAGGGGGCTGTGAGCGTCATCACTGTCTTGATACTGGTGGCGCTGTGGACGGCGCTTACAGATTCTTACATTGATGATCTCTATTTCCCCTCGCCGATGGACACGATTCAGGTAGTGGGGCGCATGGAAGGCGTGCTGGTCGGCTACTTCCTGGCGACGATGTATCGCGTGGTGGTGGGCATGTTAATCGGCGCCGTATTGGGCGTCGTTTGCGGCGTCGCGATGAGTTGGAACAAATGGATCAACTCGGTGCTCGATCCGCTGATTGAGGGGCTGCGCCCAATCCCGGCTGTGGCTTTGATCCCATTCTTCATACTTTGGTTCGGCATTGGCGATACGGGCAAGTTGATCCTGACGGCAATCGGCGGCTTCACCGTGATGGTGGTAACGACTTTGGAGGCAATCAAACATGTCTCGCCGATCTATATCATGGCGGCGCGGACGCTGGGCGCCAGCCGTTTGGAAATCTACCGCACGATTATCTTGCCGGCGATAACGCCGACTTTGATCGGCGGCGTCCGCGTGACCGTGGCGCTATCCTTTGCCTTGGTCATCGCCTCCGAGTTCATGGGCGCGCAGAGCGGGCTGGGATATATGATCATGCTGGCGCGAAGGACGCTGCAAACGGACGCGATTCTGGTCGGCGTCATTATCATCGGCATCACGTCCTGGATCGTCGATCGTTTCGTGCGCATTGTCGGCAATTATCTGACGCGCTGGGCGCCTCGCTCGGAATAAACACGCGAGCGCTGGCAGCTGCCGGCACGAACGGAAAGGGAATTAAGCGGGCGCAATCCACATGGCTTTCACTCATGGTGTCCAGACAGGAGGTGTATATCGATAGATTTCGCAAGGCATATCGTAATATCGTCAAATATTCTTAGAGAACAGGAACGGATCAAATGAAGAGGAACAGAATCTTTCCCCGAGTTATATTGCTGCTGACTATCTTGTCGCTATGTTTCGCGGCGACGGCAACTGCCGCGCAAGATGACTTGACGCATGTGCGCTTGGGCATGACGCCCTTCCAGGACATGCTGGCGATCGTAGTCGGCGACGAGCAGGGGATTTACGAACAGGTCGGCATCGACCTGGAGTTTATCCATCTCCCTTACGAAGCGGTGACGGAAGCCGTAGCGGCTGGTTCGCTCGATCTGGGCTCCATCTGTGAAACGACGGTGGTGACCAGTTGGGACGCCTTCCCGCATCAACGTCTGGGCAATATCTTCTATACCTTTGAAGGCTCGGCGATCATGGTGCGTCCGGAATCTGGCATGTCAACTTACGAAGAGAATCTCGCTGCCCTGGGCGATCATTCCGCGGCTTTGGCGGCGACAGTTTCCCAGCTCGAGGGCTTGGATGTGCTCACGACCAAAGGCACCGATATGGAAATGGGCGTTGGCGCCGCGTTAGCCGCCGGCGGCCTGGATATCACCGATGTCAATGTCATCGACCTGAATCCGGACGATGGTTTGGCGGCTTTCCTCACCGGCGAGGCTGACGCCTATTTGGGCGGCTTGCCGCAACGCTTCCGCCTGGTCAAGGAAGGTATGAAGACGCTTGTCACCGCACAAGACGTCGGTTCGCAAGCGGTCATCCTCTGCGGCTTCCTGACCACAGCCGATTACGTTGAATCCAATTTCGATACTTTGGTGGACTTCGCCAAAGGCACGTTCTTGACCCTGCAATATGTCAATGCCAATCAAGATGCCGCTTTCGGACGTATTGCGGAACTGCTGAATTCCATGACCGGCGCGCAGATGACCATCGGGGACATCAAGAATCTGTGGAACAAGATCGAATTCTTCCCCACCACGGGCGCCGAAATGTACTGGCTGCTAGTCAGCCCGGACGGCAACCGCTATTGGCGACCGCGCATGGAATTTGTCTACGACTTCTATGCTGGCCTGGGCAGCGTCGAAAGCGAGATGGATTTCGACGAAGTCTTCACCTTTGCCAAGGTGCTCGAGGCATACATGGCCGAACACGAACCGGATGCCTGGGCAGTCATCCAAAGCCAGTCCGGCTAATCCGGGCGCTTTACGACGAGGCGAGCGACCGGGGCGTTCCGCGGTCGCTCGCAAGTTCAGAAACTCGGCTCACAGCGCATTTTCGGGCGACTCACAGGAGGCTGTTGAAATTCTACCCCATCCCCCGGCCCCTTCCCCGAGGCATCAGGGAAGGGGAGCTAACGTAGCGCGAACTTGCTTGAAAACAGCAGCTATCGACACTTGCAACATCAGAATACGCGCGTTGACACAACATCGAAACGAGCTTCCCCCCATTGCAATG
>DAOULD010000061.1:0-26622 GCA_034420635.1 Anaerolineae bacterium
TTTTTCTACCCCATCCCCCGGCCCCTTCCCCGTAGCAACGGAGAAGGGGAGCTAACATAGCGCGACTTCGCTTGAAAACAGCAGTTATCGACACTTATCATTAGAAAACTCGCGTCAACGTCAAAACCAGCTTCCTCCGAAGGTCAGTGTCGCCGGTTAGTGTCTACGCTACCTACGCGACCCATTGCTATGGGGGATTGAGGGGGGTGGACTGAAGACGGGAACGAATCAACCAGTAGCGGACAAGCCTTGTATGATTGTGCTGAGGAATCGCGCGACGCCGTCGAGCAGATGAACGCGGGCAATATCTTCAATGTCATTGCCAAGGACGACGATTGGCTCACTGCGCGCCGGGGAGCGCGGGCGGGGGGATCCGCGAATCGCCAAATCCGCCCCTTGACAAACGCAATTATTTTAGTAAAATAATATGAGATTTAGTAAAATTTGTCAAGAAAGCCGCTATGGCTAAACCAGCAACTATCACCGATGTCGCCAAGCTAGCGGGCGTATCGCCATCGGCGGTATCCATGTACCTCAACAACCGCCCCGGCATCGGCGTGGAGACCCAGGCGCGCATTGCCGACGCCATCAGCGAATTGGGTTACGTGCCGCGCTCGAACGCCGTCAGGCGGAAGTCCAAAGGTTTCATCGGCGTCCTGGTCGAGAAGCTGCCTACGCTGCTCACGGGCGACCTGTTCTATGCCGATGTGACAAATGGCATCCAACGAGAGGCGGAGCGACTGGGCTACAGCATCGCCGTCAGCGTGGTCAGCGAGCCGACCGAGGCGCTGCCGCGTTTAGTCGCTGAAGATTCTGTCATGGGATTGCTGGCGCTGGGCGGCGGAGATATCACCGATGAACTGCTCGAACTCATCAGCAAGCGCGACATGCCCTTGGTCACTGTGGACAATCAGAGCAATCTGCAGCCGCTAAACAGCGTCGTCGTCGACAATTATCGCGGCGCTTATCTGGCGACTCGGCATTTGACTGAGCTGGGTCATCGGCGCGTCGCCATCATCCAGGGACCGCGCAAATACAAAAGCCTGACCGAACGCTATCATGGGTATCTGAATGCCATGATTGATTCCGGGCTGGGTATCGCTGAGGAACTGATTCAGAAGCCCCTGTCAAGCGGCTTGCCCAACAAAGGTTATCTGGAAATGAAAGCGCTGCTGTCCCTGGATGAGCCGCCGACTGCGGTCTTCGCGGTCAGCGATCGGACGGCTTTGGGCGCCATACCCGCCATTGAGGAATCGGGGCTGGCTGTGCCGCGGGATATCAGCATCGTCGGCTTTGACGATATGCCGCCCAGCGTTTATCCGGCGCCAGCGTTGACGACGGTCACCAGCGAACGCCTGGCTATGGGACATATCGCCATGCAACGGCTACATCAAATCATCAAGAACCCCCGCCACGCGCCTATCAATATCGTTATGCCCTGCCAACTCGTCATCCGCGATAGCAGCGCCGAGCCCCGTAATATGGATTAGCCGCAATTGCCCTGCGGCGCGACATGCCGGGCGCTGATCCAGCCCTTCCTCCCGTAATAATCGACCTTGAACCAGCCCGCCCTCCGCTCCAGCGTGATCAACGTCGCGCTTTTAGGCAGCGTACCGGTGATCATCCCGCCTGGAGCGGCGCGGAAGTTAACGTTGGCGGTCGTCGTCACCAGGCAAAGGCCCGAGCTTTGTTCCGCCGTCGGCGTTGAACTGGGCTGTGGCGCGGGCGGGCCGGGTATCAGTACGACGGTGCCGGCGCCGTCAATGGTTGTGCAGATCAGGTCCCCCAAGCCAAAGGCCGGCAAACTTGAGACCGCCCGCGGCGCGGTGGCGGCATCGAGGAAGCGGAAGCTGCCGCTGCCCGCGCGGAAGCAGACTTGCGTGTTCGGCAGGACCCAGCCCCAGACATCGACGGCGTCGATGAAGCCGGCCGCGATGATGTCTTCTTTGCCGATGCCGGCCGCGCCCACCTGCTGGCATTGCGTCCCCTGCGTGATATTGCTGACTTGAATGCTGGGAGGCAAGGACAGGCAGGTCGAGGGTCGCAGCGTCGGCGTGAGAGTGGGGGTTGGTGTAGCTTTCTTGGCGCGGCTGACCTGCCTATCGTCCGGCCTATCTTTCGGCTGCCTTACCCGCGGTGGCGCCACGGACGGCACCGAGACTTGCTGGCTGGCGCTGTCGCTGCCAGCCGTGTTGCTGACCGTCAGCGTCACGGTATAAGTTGCCCGACTGCTGGCGTATGTGTGGGTTGGATTCTGGACGCTGTAATCTTCCGCGTTATCGCCATCCACATCCCAGCTGAAGCTCAGGTTGCTGCCGGTCGAGGTCGACCTGAAACTGACTTGATAGCCGGTGACGCTGAAGGTAAAGCTGGCTTTCGGCTGGGCGGGCGGCGTCGACACGGAGATGGACTGCATAGCGCTGTCGCTGCCGCCGGGACCGGTCACCGTCAGGGTCACGGTATAGCTGCCGCCTCGGCTGTAGGTGCGAGCGGTCGTCTGGCCTGTGCCGGAATTGCCATCGCCGAAGGTCCAGGCATAGCTGGTGATCTGGCCGCTGGAGCCGCTGGCGTCGAAGTTCCAACGCAGGACGTTGCCGGAATCGACTGTGGCGCTGAAACTGGCGGTCGGCGCCGGCCAAGACACGTTGATGGTACGCGTGGCGGTATCGCTGCCGCCGGGACCGGTCACCGTCAGGGTCACGGTATAGCTGCCGCCGCCGCTGTAGGTGCGGGCGGTCGTCTGGCCTGTACCGGAATTGCCATCGCCGAAGGTCCAGGCATAGCTGGTGATCTGGCCGCTGGAGCCGCTGGCGTCGAAGTTCCAGCGCAGGACGTTGCCGGAATCGACTGTGGCGCTGAAACTGGCGGTCGGCGCCGCTACCGGTAATTCATAAGCGCCAATATCGCACATGCCGCCTGCCGGCTGTGGGCGGCTCGTGCCCGCTTGATCGACGGTCACGCCATCGAGACAGGTGACGGCATTGACGGCTGGACTGTTGGAGGGCAGCGCGAAATAGGCCGGGGAGCCGGTCGGGGTGGTGGGCAAGAGCGGGTTGACATTGCTGGTGCCACAGTTGCCCGTCGCGATCAGATTGCCGCTATTGACGCTCAGGTCGACGCTCTTGCGGCAATCGCCGCCCGTGTTGCCGCGCAGAATGCTATTCTTTATCTCGGCGCTTGATGCGGCATTGTTGATGCCGCCGCCCTGATTTGCCGGGCTGGTAGAGCTGGCGGTGTTGTTGACGATAGTCGCATGCAGCAGTTTGAAAGCCCTGCCGTTATTGTAGATCGCGCCGCCGCGCCTCGCGCTGTTGCCGTAAAACGTGCTGTTTGCGATCCTTGTGGAATTGGAGTTGCTGCTAGTGGAAATCGCGCCGCCATAGCCTTCCCCATGGGCGCTGTTGCCGTTGAAGGCGCTGCCTTTGATCGACAAGGAACCGTCATTGTAGATGGCGCCCGCGTCAGCATTGTTTGTGGTTGCATTGTTTGAAAAACTGCTGTTGACAATGGTCGCCGAGCTCCTTCCGTCGACAAAAACGGCGCCGCCATGACCATCGGCTTTGTTGTCGCTCATAACAACATTGTCGAGTTGAAGCGTGCCGGGATACAAGCGGATCGCGCCGCCATTATCGTCGTCGGGATCAGCAAGGGCTTTGGTCAGCGTCATATTGTTGACGGTCAATTTCCCGAAAATCAGCAGAAAGATGCGCGTGTCGCCATCGCCGTCGTTGTCGCCGTCGCCGCTGATGGTCCAGTCGTTGCCGTTGATGGTGATGACCGAGGTGATCGTGGGCAGAGTCGCGGACAGCCTGAGCGTGCCGGCGGTCGAGGGCATGTTGATGATGTCGGCGCCGGTTGCCGGGGGCTCGGCATTTGGATCAGCGTCGTCTCCCTGCGTACAGCTGCCGGTGCCCGAGGTCGCCCCGTTGGCTTCGTTGATGGCTTGCGCCAAGGTGCAGCCAGTGCCGACGTTGATGTCGGCGGCGGAGACCCGCGCCGCGGATAGAAACAGGAAGATTATCGTCCAAATAATTAATTTGAGAACAAGGGAGCTAAACTTGATTATTTGTATATTAGCTGCGGTATTACAGGGGGGGGGGGTAGAATGTTCACTCTGGCGCGCCTCCATCGTTTTCCTCGCAGGTTGCGGCGATATGAGCATTGTCCCGGGATGAAACAAGATGATTGACAAGTCGAGCCCGTCGACTCTACTTAGGCGAAGTACAAAAGAATTGGCGCTTGGGCTTTTCTGGTTTGTCGGGCTTATTTTCATTCATATACCATCCCCTGTGCTAACAATTTCCCAGATTCCGGCTATTGTTTCAGCATCTCCGCCATTGGCTGGCGCAATGATCATTCTCGCAAGCGCATTGCGCTCAATACTTGCCTGCGACATGCTGTTTTCGAGACTATCAAACGTCCTTTTCGATAGTTATTATTTTGCTTTGCACATTGTTACGAGTTTAACATACCATGATAATAATTGTCAAGGGCGGTCTTACCCTCCAGACCGCCTGATATTATTGGGAACACTAAGCATAATGATAATAGCGCTTGTGAAAACGGCTTTAGTTTCCACAAGGAATTCCTTTTGTATGAATAGAACGTGCAACACATTCTCTTCAATCATCAAATCACCCACAAATGTTTTATAATCGCGGAATCGACACATGCGAGACTTGCTTGGATAAACGCTTGGGAGACGCTATCAAGGCGCGGCGAAAGGAATTGGGGCTATCACAAGAAACTCTGGGCTTTGGATCAGGTCGCCATCGGAATTACGTCAGCGATATCGAAAGAGGTCTTAAATCCCTGTCGTTGCGCGTCATGGTTAAGCTGGCTGATGCGCTTGGTGTATCAGTGTCTACACTCGTGCGAATGGCGGAAAAAGTACCTGCGTCATCCTTGGACCCAGGCAACGATGCGGGCTAGTATGTCGCCTGTCATTCTGCTCGAAACTCGGCAATTGTCGTAACGCTTCAATACTCTCCATTCCGCGGGCGGCGGAATGTCGCTACTGCGAATCCAAAAGCAAATCGCGTTTGCCCTGGGGCATGGTAGGGCGCGCGTTGTAGTTATAGATCGCGGCAAAGGCGTCGATCTGTGCACTCGATAGATAGACCGGCGCTTCCAGCAGCAGCCAGCGCACGATCTCGCTGCAGGGTGGCGTCGTCAGCGAACCCTGATAGGTGAAATAAGATAAATTTTCCGGCAGCAGCGATTCCAGATCGAGCGCTTCGCCCACCGCTGCCGGCTCACCAATTTCGCTCGGCAGGTTATTGAAGATGGGGGCGTAGGCGCCGTTTTCCGCGTCGCCCCCCGCCAGCAGAATGCCCACCACCGCCAAAGCGCCGGAATTGGGATCCTGATGCACGAAATGAATTTCCATCGCCGCCGCTTCGCCATTTATAGTGTGTTCGCTGGGGCTGTGGAAGTGGAATTGCAGCAGGTTGTAGCTGATCTCGTTGTAAACGATGTGGCTGCCCTCGTCGACATTGACTTGAATGGTATGCCCGTTGTTAAAAATGTTCTTGGCGGTCTGCCCGTATTGGAAAGCGATATCCACCAGGTCGACTTCGCTGGCGTTTTGTATATCGATGGGCGATTGTGCCGTGCCATCGGCGCAGAGCGCGAATTCCGGCGAAAGCGCGCCCCAGTGTTCGGGACCCTTGTCGCCGCTGTAAGCCCAGTCCGTATAATCCGCCAGGCTAGTCGTCAGAATCGCGGCAAAGCCAACCAACAGCATCGCAGTGCCAAGCAAAAGAAGATATCGCTCTTTGTTCATGCGGACAACCTCGACGCCATGTCATGATGTGAAAATTATATGCTAATTCTTATCCATCCGCGAAGTCTCCCTTGTCAGCGTTTCAAGTCAGGGCAATCGCTTCAAATTTTTTTCACCACAAAGACACGAAGAACACAAAGTTTAAGTTTTTTTACAAGGCAAAACTCCTCTGAATCTGCGTAACAAAAGGGATAGTGACTTGTCACTGAAGACCATTTGTAGAAAAAAGCGCCAATTTTCATTTTGAATGGCTTTTCTCTGTGCGCTCTGTGCCTCTGTGGTTATATTTTGGTTTGAATTGGTGATATATTGATGGACTCTGATTTTGAAGCGATTGCCCTGGTCCAACGCCCGCGAAATTCGACATAGCGGCAGTTTGGTTTATAATAGCCAAATGCGAAAACACAGCAGACGCGGCGGCTAAGCTGCCCGTGAATGGAAGCGGATCGACAAACAGGAGTATTCGATGGCTGAGCAAGGATTTACACCCCCAACCAGCGAGTGGTATCACCCGTCGGCGGACATGGTCGAAAGCGCCAACGTGCCGGATTACGAGGCTGTTTACAATCTGGCAATGCAAGACCCCGAGGCTTTTTGGGCCAACCGCGCCGAAACGCTGGAATGGTACAAGAGATGGGACAAAGTGCTTGATGACAGCCGCAAACCCTTCTACAAGTGGTTTGTCGGCGGCAAGACCAATATGGCGCTCAACGCCCTCGACCGCCATGTCACGACCTGGCGCCGCAACAAGCTGGCCATCATCTGGGAAGGCGAAGACGGCGAAAAAGTCACGCTGTCCTATTGGCGCCTCTGGCAAGAGGTCAACAAATTCGCCAACGTTTTGCGGAGCATGGGTGTGGCGAAGGGCGACCGCGTCACGATTTATATGGGCCGTGTGCCGGAAATCGCCATCGCCATGCTGGCTTGCGCCAAGATTGGCGCGCCGCATAGCGTCGTTTACGGCGGTTTCTCCGAGCAGGCTTTAGCCAGCCGCATCGAAGACGCGCAGAGCAAGGTCTTGATCGCCTGCGACGGCGCCTGGCTGCGCGGCAAGATCGTCCCGCTCAAGGACACGGTCGACGAAGCCGTGCAGCGCTCGCCGGTGGTGGAAACGGTGATCGTCGTCAAACGCACCGGTCATGACATCAATATGGAGCAGGGGCGCGATTACTGGTATCACGATCTGATGGCGCTGCCCATCGCGAGCGCAAAAGCCGAAACCGAAGTCATGGATGCCGAAGATCCGCTCTTCATCCTCTATACCAGCGGCACCACCGGCAAACCCAAGGGCGTTTTGCATACGCACGGCGGCTATCAAGTGTATACCTCGACTACGCTCTCCTGGGCTTTTGACCTCAAGGAAGAAGACCGCTGGTGGTGCGCCGCCGATCCTGGCTGGATCACCGGGCACAGTTATATCGTCTACGCGCCGCTGATCCTGGGCGCGACCAGCATCATCTACGAAGGCGCGCCCACTTATCCCTATCCCGATCGCTGGTGGCAGATCGTGGCCGATTACGGCGTGACCATCCTGTATACCGCGCCCACCGCCATCCGCGGGCTGATGCGCTTCGGCGAAGCCTGGCCCAATCGGCACGACCTCAGCAGCCTGCGCTTGCTGGGCTCCGTCGGCGAGCCCATCAATCCCGAAGCCTGGCGCTGGTATCACCGCGTCATCGGGGAGGAGCGCTGCCCCATCATCGATACCTGGTGGCAGACCGAGACCGGCGGCTTCATGATCACGCCCTTGCCCTCGGTCGGCTTGAAACCGGGCAGCGCCACCCGACCATTCCCGGGCATCCAGGTCGATATCGTCGATGACGACGGGGCGCCGGTGGCGACCAACGAAGACGGCAACCTGGTCATCAAGTCGCCCTGGCCCAGCATGATCCGCACCGTCTACGGCGATGACGACCGCTTCATCAGCCAATACTGGGAGAAATATCAAGACCAGGGCTGGTACCTGGCGGGCGACACGGCTCGCCGCGATGAAGACGGCTACCTCTGGGTCATCGGCCGCAACGACGACGTGCTAAAGGTCAGCGGCTATCGCCTGGGCACAGCCGAGGTCGAATCGGGCTTGGTCAGCCACAGCGCCGTGGCCGAATCAGCCGTCATCGGCATCCCCGATGAACTGCGCGGCAACGCCATCCACGCCTACTGCATATTGGTGGCGGGCGTCGAGGGCTCCGACGCGCTGGAGGCGGAACTCAAAGCCCACGTGCGGCACGAGGTCGGTCCCATCGCCGTGCCGGCGCAAATCGAGTTTGTGGACAACCTGCCCAAGACGCGCAGCGGCAAGATCATGCGCCGCGTGCTCAAGGCGCAGGCCATGGGTCAGCCGCTGGGAGATTTGAGCACGCTGGAGGATTGATTCGCCACAGAGGCGCAGCGAGCATGGAGTTAATGTAGGGGCGACTGAACCGCAGTGTCTACGCGCGGCGGTGAGTCGCCCGATTGTTCGCGGGTAGGAGAAATGAATGAGCAAAGTTCAGGCGCAGACTAAATCTGTCACAGAGCTTTTAACTGGCGTCAAATATGACATTGACTTCTACCAGCGAGGCTACGAATGGCAGCGCAGAAATATCGAAGAACTGCTGAATGACTTAGAGGCCGAGTTCATTGCTAGCTACTCGGATGAGCATGAACCACAACAAGTGGCGAACTATCGGCATTATTTCCTCGGCACCATCATCACGATTTCCGAGAGTGGAAAGCGCTATATCGTTGATGGACAGCAGCGCTTGACCACGCTCACGCTTCTGCTCATTTACTTTCACCATCTGCGCACGGAGAACCCGTCCATTCCCTATGTTGCGCAACTCATTTATACGGAAATGTTTATGCAAAAGTCCTTTACAATCGCCGTCGAGGAACGGGAAGATTGTATGAGGGCGCTGTTCGAGGGAAAGCACTTCGATGTCACCGATCATCCCGATTTATCCGTGCGCAACTTGGTCGAACGTTTTAAGGACATACATGATCTTTTCCCTGATTCATTGACAGGCAAAGCCCTGACGTACTTCGTCAATTGGCTGTTATTTTGCGTCGATCTTGTTGAAATCGAGGCGCAAACAGACGATGCCGCATTCACGATTTTTGAAACGATGAACGATCGCGGCGTGAACCTGAGTCAAGCCGACATGCTGAAAGGATACTTGTTGGCGCACATCAATTTCGCTGACCCTGACTTGATGCAAGTGAAAAAGACGGAAGCGAATAATGTTTGGAAGGAACGCGTCCGAGAATTGGTAGACATAGAGGCCAACTCAGATGAGGACTTCTTCAAGACTTGGCTACGTGCCAAACATGCCGATACCATTCGCCAACCGAAAAAAGACGCTAAGAACCAAGACTTCGAGAATATTGACAAGTTTCACCGCTGGACTCATGATAATTCGAAGCGAATTGGCTTATCGACAACGAGCGACTTCTACGATTTCATCACACGCCAGTTTGCTTACTTTTCTAAGTATTACATTGCCATGCGCCAGGCGTCGCAGTCCATTAGCCAAGGGCGGAAAGAAATTTACTACAACGCTTACAACAACTTCACCCTGCAATACATGCTGGCGCTGGCGCCGCTTCGGTTGGAAGATGACAGTGACACAGCCTGGCGCAAGATACGTTTGGTGACCACATTCGCCGATATCTTCCTGGCGCGCCGCATGGTGAATTACCGGCGCAATGGCTATGGCACCTTGAAATATACGATATTCAATTTGGCTAAAGACATCCGCGACAAGGACACGGAGGCGCTGCGGGATATATTGCTAAACCACTTGTCGGGCATATGGGAGACATTCGAAGGAATAACGGGCCACAACTGGGGAACTTATGCTTTGAATAACTTTAGCGGGCGCAGCATTCGCTACCTGCTTGCGCGCATGACCGCATGGATTGAGCGAGAAGCTGGAAACGATGTGAGCTTTCTCAATTACCTGTGGGACGCCAAAGGCAAGCCATTCGATATTGAACATATTTGGGCGAACCAATATGGAAAGCTTGGGGACGAATTCGACAGCGAAGATGAATTTCAACGTTATCGCAACTACTTTGGCGGCTTGCTCTTGCTGCCGCGCCCCGTCAATAGAAGTCTGCAAGACAGATGCTATGAGCATAAACTAGAAAAATATAGTCAGCAGAACTTGTTGGCGGCGTCGCTGAGTAAACAGAAGTATGTGAATGAACCTAGCTTTAATCAGTTCATTGATCGCAGCGGACTTCCATTCAAGCCACATGCACAATTCAACCGCGCCGACCTCATGCAGCGCCAGGAACTCTACCGCCAAATCTGCGAGCAGATCTGGAGTCCCGACCGCCTCTTGGCAGACAATTAGGCAAGAATGCGTTCAACTCGATTGCTTTGCGCTATAATCCTCTAATGTGCATCTAGCCTCTGCTTTCGAGCGGCGGTGAATCTACTTTTAGTCAAAGATTTAGAAAGGATCTTTCGCATGTCAAAACTAAGTCGTAGAGATTTCTTGAAGGGCTTGGCCGCATCCGGCACGGTAGTCGGCGCGCAAATGACGGGCGGCCTGCTCAGCCGCCTGCCGACGGCGCTCGCGCAGGATATGGTCGAAGTCACCTATGCCACGCCGGGCGGCGTGGTAGAAGATGCCGCCTGGGAACCGGTCTGGGAAGCCTTCAACGAAGAGAATGACGCCATCCAAGCCAATTATCTCGCTGTTGGGGGCGGTTATGGACCGCAGTATTTGCAGCTATTGCAAGCGCAACTCGCGGCGGGTACCGGTCCCGATGTCTTCTTCGTCATGGACGGCTTCACGGTCGGTTTCGCCGCTCGAGGCGTCCTGGTGCCGATTGACAGCTATGTAGACGCCAACCCGGATGTCGACCTGGAAGACAACTATCCGGGTCATATCGCGGCGCTCCGCTGGCAAGACCAGCTCTGGGGATTGCCCCGAGACGGCGCGCCTTACGCCACCTGGTTCAATGCCGATATCTACGACGAAGCCGGCATCGACTATCCACACGGCTTGACCTGGGACGAGTATCTGGAACAAGCCGTCGCCTTGACCGACCGCGACGATCGTGGACGCGCCCGCGTCATCGGCGGCGGACGCGGCGCCTGGATCGACTGGATCTGGCAAGCCGGCGGCGAAGTTCTCAACGAAGAGGGCACCGAATGCCTCATGGGCGAGCCGGAAGCGATCGAGGGATTGCGCTTCGCGCAGAGCCTGGTCATTGAACACGGCTGCGCGCCATCCGCGTCGGACTTGGCGGACCAGAGTGAGGGCGCGCTCTTCACTTCCGGTCGTATGGCGAGCTTCACGATTGCGCGCGGCTTCCTGGGCGCGGTCTGCAATACGCCATTCCGCTTCGACGCCGCGCTGCCGCCGGCGGGCGCCGTCCGCGTAGGACGCACCAACGTGGGACCTACCGTCATGTCGTCGGGGACAGCCGACAAGGACGCCGCTTGGGAGTTGCTCAAGTTCATCAACAGCAGCCGCGGTCAGACGCTGAAGATCAGCACCGGTTACGCCTATCCATCGCGCCGTTCGGTCGTGCAAGAAGACTGGTATGTCAACTTCACCTGCGGCAACGCGATCGGCACCGGGCTCAACACAGTCTTCAACGACATCATGGAAAACGGCTGGGCGCGGACCTGGCCCCAACATCCGCAATGGCCCGAGATCAGCACCGCCATCAACAGCCAGCTTGACGCGCTGTACAGCGGCGACAAGTCGGCCGAAGCTGTCGGTACCGAGATCGCCGCCCAGGTCAATGCGATACTGAGCGACGGATAGCAGCATTTGCATTCCAGTACACATCAAATCGCAATGTAGGGGCGACCTATCAGGTCGCCCGTCCCTGTAATAGAGAAACCGATGGGCGACTCACCGGGTCGCCCCTTGAATTGTCAGATTGCCGAATACTGGCTTGATGCAAATCCAACACCTCTTCAAACCCAAACGCCTGAGCTTCTGGGAATCGCTGAACGCCTGGATCTTCGTCGCGCCCTGGATCCTCGGCTTTTTGCTTTTCACCGGCGGTCCCATCCTGGCCTCGTTGGTCATTTCCTTCACGAACTGGGACATCGTCAATCCGCCGCAGTGGGCGGGCTTGGGCAATTACCAAACCATGCTGAGCGACCCGCTCTTCTTTCAGTCGCTCAAGGTGACGACCCTGTATGCGCTGGTGGCTGTGCCGCTGCAGATCGTGGTGGGTCTGTTCATCGCCCTGCTGCTAAATACCAAGATCCGGCTGATCGGTCTCTATCGTACGCTCTTTTATTTGCCGGCGGTCTTGCCCATTGTCTCGGTGGCGGTGATGTGGCGTTGGATCTTGTCCCGCGATTGGGGTCTGATCAACTGGTTCCTGTCGCTCTTCGGCGTTTATGGTCCCGGTTGGCTTTCCGAGCCGGAGTGGGCGCTGCCGGCGCTGATTCTGATGAGCCTCTGGGGCGTTGGCGCGGGCATGCTCATTTATCTCGCCGGTTTGCAGGGCATTCCCACCGACTTTTACGAGGCGGCAAAGGTCGATGGCGCCGGACGCTGGGCTTCGTTCCGCTACGTCACCCTGCCCATGATCTCGCCGGTGATCTTGTTCCAACTCGTGGTCGGCTTGATCGCCGCTTTTCAGGTATTCGCGCAGCCCTTCATCATGACCCAGGGCGGACCGCAGAATTCGACCTTGTTTTATCTGCTGCACCTGTTTCGCAACGCCTTTGAATTCTTTCGTATGGGATATGCCTCCGCCTTGTCCTGGGTGCTGTTCATGTATATCGCCATACTGACCTTGCTGATCTTCCGCTTTTCCGCCGCCTGGGTTTTCTACGAAGGCGAAATCAAGAACGAGTGATCTCAAAATGGCTGCGATAACACAAGGAACCGTTTTCAATAAGAAGCGTTCAAAACCGCGCCAAATCGATTGGGTGAAAGTCCTGGCGCATGTCATCCTGATTTCGGGCTCCACCGTCTTCTTGATGCCCTTTGTCTACGTCGTCTCAACCTCGCTGAAAACCGCCAGCGATGTCTACACCTTCCCGCCGGAGTTCATTCCGGATCCAGTGCAATGGGCGAACTATCCCGACGCGCTGACAGCCATGCCCTTTGATGTCTTCTTTCTCAATACCATTTTCCTCGCGGTAGGGCGCATTATCGGCCTCACGCTGAGTTGTTCGCTGGCGGGTTTCGCCTTTGCCAAGCTGCGCTGGAAGGGGCGCAACACGCTCTTTTTCATCGTCCTGCTCACGCTGATGATCCCGGTCGAAGTCACGCTCATTCCCCGTTACATCTTGTTTTCCAAGTTGGGCTGGGTCGGTTCTTTCGCGCCCTTGCTAGTGCCGGGTTTCTTCGCCGAAAACGCCTTTTTTGTGTTTCTCTTCCGTCAATTCTTCATGACCATGGGGCAAGATCTCATTGACGCGGCGCGCATAGACGGCTGCAGCTTTGTCGGCCTTTTCCGGCGCATCATCGTGCCCAACGCCAAACCGGTCTTCGCCGTCGTCGCCATCTACATCATTCAAAATAACTGGAATTCTTTCTTGCTGCCCATGATCTACCTGACCGATCGCAGCAAATATACGCTGGCGCTGGGCTTGCGCCTGTTCAACGAACAGTATTACTCGCAGACGCATCTGCTGATGGCGGCGTCGGTCTTCGTGGTCATTCCGATTGTCATCCTCTTCTTTTTCATGCAGCGTTATTTCATCCAGGGCGTCGTCTTCACCGGATCGAAGGGCTAAGGCATGAGCCGCGCTCTGCCGCATATCCTGCTCATCACCTGCGATGAACTGAGAGCCGACGCGCTGAGTTGCTATGGCAATCGCGTCATCCAGACGCCGAATCTGGATGCCCTGGCTGCTGCCGGCACGCGTTTCGAGCGCGCTTACACGAACAGCCCCTGGTGCTTGCCCAGCCGCTGTTCGCTGGCCACCGGCTTGTACCCGCATAACAATGGCTCCTACAGCAACTTCCGCGATGTTCCGCTGGATGCTGAACTGCCGAACATTTACAACCTTCTAAAAGGCGCGGGCTATCACACAGCGCATATCGGCAAGTGCCATTACGCGCCAGTGCCCTACAGCGAGACCCGTCTCGACAAAACGCTGCCCTACGACGCATTCCGCGATTATTACCTCAGCCTGGGCATGGAGCACCTCGACCTGCAAGACGACAAACAGGTCTCGGTCTGGTTTTACGACGACTACAGTCTGGAACTGGATGCCGCCGGTCATCTAGCGGCTTACCGCGCTGCCGTCTGGGATAAAGCCAAGCGCAAAGTCTTCGCCTTCCCGGGTCCCGAAGCCTGGCATCCGGATAGCTGGGTCGGGCGCAAATCAGCCGCCTATGTCGACGGTTATACCGGCGAACAGCCGCTGTTCCTCTGGGCTTCTTTCAGCGGACCGCATTATCCCTTCGATCCGCCGGCGGAATACTTCGGGCGCGTCGACATGTCGCAAGATCGCCGTATCTTCAGCGAGACCGAATTCGACGACCCGTCTCGCATCCACAGCGCGACTTACCACGGCCGTCCCAGCGGCGCCATCGACGGCTCGGGCGCGGCGCCCGACGGCGCGACCAAGAACTACACTGAGAGCTACTGGCGCGATCTCCGCCGCAACTACTTCGCCAATGTGGCGCAGATTGACGAGTACATCGGGCGCATCCTGTCCGCGGCCGAGCAGCGATTTGGCGACAATGTCCTGATTATATTCACCGCCGATCACGGCGAAATGCTGGGCGACCACGGCTTGTGGGGCAAGAACAACTGCGCCTACGAAGATGTCTGGAAACTGCCGCTGATCGTCAAGTACCCCGGCGAGCGTCAAGCGCGGGTCAGCGACGTAAAAACGATGCTGATTGATATCTTGCCGACCTGCCTGGCCGCCGCTGGACTGTCACATGATTTTTGCGACGGCCTTCCCTTGAGCGAGCGCGTCGCTTCCGGCGGCGCTGACTATGTCTTTGCCGAGGGCGAGGGTTTCCTGGCGGTCAGCGACGGGCGCTACAAGTTGGTCCGCGTGGCGCAGGGCGAGCGTCAACATCTCGAGTTGATCGACCTCGAGACCGACCCGCACGAGTTCGTCAATCTGGCGAACGACCCCGCCTGTAGCGGGCATCGCGCGCGCTTGCTGGAGCAGATGGTGGATCTGCTGATGGCGGGGGCGCTAAGATAAGGAGAATCGTCATCTGGCCAGTTGCCGGTTCGGGAAAGACCGCGTCACCCCACGACAATCGCTTCAAATTATTTTCACCACAGAGACACCGAGGACACAGAGTTTAAGTTTTCGTACCAGATAAAGTTGCTATAAAAATTTTAAGAAACAGTCTTTTTGATCTGTCATTGAATCTCATTAAGAACAACTATAAGCCTAGGCCTTCAAGAAAATGATTTTTCTCTGTGCGCTCTGTGCCGGCGGGCGGTGTCTACGCGCCCTCTGTGGTGAAAAAATAATTTGAAGCGATTACACTACCGTTTTCAGCGCGAACACATCCCGGGGCAGTTTATGCGCTATAATCCAGTCTAAGCGTCACGCAGCCTCACTAGTCGAAAGGTCTCCCGCCCATGACCGAAGCCGCACCCGTCCTCGAAGTGCGCGGCATCAGCAAACGCTTCCCCGGCGTCCTGGCCAACGACAATATCAACCTGACGCTGCGCAAGGGCCAGGTCCTCGGCCTGCTGGGCGAAAACGGCGCTGGCAAGAGCACCTTGATGAACATGATCTATGGGCTGTACAAAACCGACGAGGGCGAAATCCTGGTCAACGGGCAAGCCGTCGACATCGCCGGACCCAAAGACGCCATCGAACTCGGCATCGGCATGGTGCATCAACATTTTCAACTGGTCGATGTGCTGACCGTCACCGAAAACGTCATGTTGGGCAACGAGAGCGTCTCCGGTCCCTTTCTGCGGCGCGACCGCGCCCGGCGCGAGATACTCGAGCTGTCGGGGGAGTACGGCTTGGATGTCAACCCCGACGCGCTGATCGCCGATTTGCCGGTCGGGGTTCAGCAGCGCGTCGAGATCATCAAAGCCCTCTATCGTCACGCCGATATCCTGATCCTCGATGAGCCGACAGCCGTGCTGACGCCCCAAGAGACGCGCGGCTTGTTCAAGATCATGCATACGCTGCTGGAAAAAGGCGTCAGCATCATTTTCATCAGCCACAAGCTGAAAGAGGTGCTGGAAATCTGCGACGACGTGGTTGTGCTGCGGCGCGGAAAGGTGGCGGGCCATGCCGACCCGAAGCGATCCACCGAGGCTTCGCTGGCTTCGCTGATGGTCGGGCGCGATGTCATCCTCGAAGTGGAAAAAGCCGCGGCCGCCCCCGGCGACGAAATCCTCAATATTGTCAATCTGCATGTGCATGACGATCGCGGTCTGCCAGCGGTGGAAGGCGTCAACCTGGGCTTGCAGCGCGGCGAAATCCTGGGCATCGCCGGTGTGCAAGGCAATGGACAGACCGAACTGGTCGAAGCGCTGACCGGCATGCGCTCGGTGGATGATGGCCGCTTCTACATCAAGGGCGAAGACATGACAGGCTCGCCGCCGCGCCGGGTCACCGAGAAGGGCGTCGGGCATGTGCCGGAAGATCGCCAGCGCGACGGCTTGGTCGCGGGCTTCACCGTCATGCACAACCTGGTCCTGTGCACCTATTACAGAAATGCCTTTTCCAACATCATTGTGGTTGACGACCGCGCCATCGCCGACAACGCCCACCAACTGGTCGAACAATACGATGTGCGCCCGCCCATCATCAACAATCCGGCCGGCGGCCTCTCCGGCGGCAACCAGCAGAAAGTGATAGTCGCCCGCGAGTTTTCGCGCGCGGTCGACCTTCTGGTCGCCTCCCAGCCCACCCGCGGCCTGGACGTCGGCTCGATTGAATTCATTCACAAGCAGATTATCCGCATGCGCGACGAAGGCGCTGGCATCTTGCTGGTCTCGTCGGAATTGGACGAGGTCTTGAGCCTCTCCGACCGCGTGGCAGTCATGTTCGAAGGGCAAATCATCGACATCCTGCCGATTGAAGAAGCGGACAAGGACACGGTTGGCTTGCGTATGGCGGGCGTGCGCGACGATGTTCAGATCGAAGGTGCGAGATGAACCCAAGGTCGGAAGCGCCCCGTCGCCGCGGTTTCATCGGACTTTGGGCGGGCGTCTCGCCCAGGCTGGTGCCGGTCCTGGCGGTGATCACGGCTTTTCTGGCCGGCATCCCCTTGATCACGATCACCGTCAGTGACAACCCGGCACAGCCGGATATCGCCGAGGGCTTGCGGGTTTCGTCAACGGCTTATGTGGCGCTGGTGGAATCCATCACCGGCTTGACCATCAACGATGTCGCCGGCGTCGATGATTTTGATGAACTGCGGGGCTACGCCGCCAGCAACCAAATCACCACCGGGCGCAGCCTCTCGCGGCAAGCGCGACCCTTCGAGCGCATCGTTGAAGTCGGCATGGAAGAGACGCGCGCCTATACGCTCTTCTTCGAGCGCTACGAGGTCGATGAAGAGTCCGCCGCCGCCATCGCCGAGCGCCTCCCGACCATTCGCGAAGTCGGCGCGAGGGACCTGCGCGAACTCAAACCCCTGCTCGACGAACTGAGCGAACTCAAGCGCTCCGATGTGCGCGATCTGGCGGCTCTGGCTGCCGGACAAAGCGAGCTAAGCGGGGAAACGCTCAACCAGGCTGCCGCGCTCTTTCCCGCGCTGAATAACAAGTCAGCGGCAGAACTGACGGCGGCGCTCAGGGACCTTCAGCTCATTGACGAACATGGTCAGCTTGCCTTGCTGCGCAGCCACGACGCGCTGCTGAATCTGGACAATTTGAGCATCGACAGCGAAAGCGCCGATGCCGACGTCATCGCGGCGATCGTAGAATCCGACTATGATGACGCGCGCGAAGCCATCGAAACCCTGGCCAGGCTCGATGAACTCCGCATCGACGATCCGGCGGCGCTGGGCGCGCAATTCCGCATCGTGGGTAAGATGCTCGACGCCGAATATCTGACCGGCGAGTCGGTGAACGTCATGCTAGCCGAGCAACTGGATGCGGCTCTGCGGCAAAATCTGGTCATCCGGCGCCCGGGCAATCGCGTTTTGAGCGCGGACGACCTGGGCGGGCAGAGCTTTGGCATCCTCAAAAACGATCAGGACCTGGAAGTGCTCTTCTTGCGCTTGGGCGATCAGGTGCTGCTATTCTTCCCCTCCAACCTGGAAAAGACCATCGTGCGCGCCATCCCCTTCATCATCGCTGGATTGGCGGTTGGGCTGGGCTTCAAAGCCGGGCTCTTCAACATCGGCGCGGAAGGTCAGTTATACGCCGGCGCGATTGCGGTGGCGGCGCTGGGCGCCTTCGCTTCCCCAAACATATCCGGCTTGATTCTGCTGCCGGGGGTCATCTTCTTCGGCATTCTCGGCGGCTTCCTGTGGGGAGCGGTGCCGGGCGCGCTCAAAGCCTATACCGGCGCTCACGAAGTCATCACCACCATCATGCTCAATTTCATCGCCATCTTGATCGTCGACTGGCTGATCAAGTCCGTGGATCCGCTTATCCTGGGCGATGTCAACTCAAGCGTGCCCAAGACACCGGTGATCTTGCCGGCGGCCATGCTGCCGACCATGGACACCATCACATCGCCACTCGCGCTGGTGATTATGATGGCGGCGGTGGCGCTGGTCGCCTTCCTGCTCAACTACTTGCCGGAACGGCGCGAGAATCCCCGGGCCGCCAGACGCAGCGGCCTCATCTGGGCGGTCGTCATGAGCGCCCTGCAGTTGTTCCTGGTCTTGATCGCGGTCGGCGACCAATCCAAGCTGCACTTCGGCTTCTGGTTGATGATCGCGGCGGTCTGGCTGACCGACTGGTTCTTGACGCGCACCACCCTCGGCTTCGAGTTGCGGACCGTCGGCGCCAATCAAAACGCCGCCAAGTACGCCGGCATGAGCGTGCCGCGGAATGTCGTGCTGGCTATGGCGCTCAGCGGTATGCTGGCGGGTTTGGCCGGCGCCATCGAAATCAGCGGCATCGAACACGAAATGCTGCCGCGCTTCTTCGCCGGCGTCGGCTTCGACGCCATCGCCGTCGCTCTGCTGGCGCGCAACAACCCCAAAGGCATGGTTTGGGCGGGCTTGCTCTGGGGCGGCTTGCTGAGCGGCGCTGCTTTGATGCAGATCCGCGCCGATATCTCGATTGACCTAGTCAAGATCGTGCAAGCGCTGATCATCATGTTCGTAGCGGCCGATCAAATCATCCGCTTCCTGTGGCGCGTGCCAAAACGCAGCGCCGAAGAAGAAGGCGAACTGGTATTCTCGACCGGTTGGGGAGGCTGAGGACGATGAGGACTGCGAGCAAATCCAAAGCCTTGAGCCGCCCCAGCTTCAAGCTGAGTCGCATCCGCATCATCGCCATCGTTTTGCTCGTTCTGGGCGCGTTTATCTTTGTTCAAGCCGCTGGCATCGACGGCGATCTTGTCACCACGCTGACCTTCGAAACGACTTCCGCCGGCGAGACCCCGTCAGTCGGCAATATCGATGTGCCTACCTCGTCCTACCTGCGCATTATCGGTCTGCTCTTTATCATCACCGGCTCTCTGAATCTCGCCGAGTTGCGCGCGCTCCGCCCCCGGCGAGCCAGCCTGGGCTTGATGGTCCTTTGCGGCATCCTTTTCATACCCTCCGTGATCATCGCCGCTGCCGCCGGCAACGAAACCAATATGACCACCATCGTCGCCGAAAGCTTGCGGCTGGCGACTCCGCTGGCCATAGGGGCGATGGCGGGCATCTGGTGCGAGCGGGCGGGCGTGGTCAATATCGCCATCGAAGGCATGATGCTCTTCGCCGCCTGCTTCGGCTTCACCACGCTCTTTTACTTGCGCAACACCGGGCTGCCGCTGGAAACCGCGCAGTTGCTGGCGGTGATTGTCGCGGTGCTCAGCGGCGGCTTGATCGCGCTCTTGCATGGCTGGCTGTCGATCACCTTCCGCACCGATCAGATTGTCAGCGGCACGGTGATCAATATCCTGGCGGTGGGCGTCACCAGTTTCGTTCGCCGCGAGTACCTGCTTTCGACCGAAGCCGGCGCAGCCAAACTCGGGAATATCTCCATCCCCATCCTCAGCGACCTGCCAGTCATCGGCGAGGCGATTTTCACCAATCAGCCGATCTTCTTCATGATGTTTGTCATGCTGGCTTTCACGCATATCGTGATGTTCTACACGCGCTGGGGCTTGCGGACGCGGGCTGTGGGCGAACATCCCCACGCGGCGGATACGCTGGGCATCAATGTCAACCGCACGCGCTGGACCAATGTCTGGATCAGCGGCATGGTCGCCGGATTGGCGGGCGCCTGGTTCTCGCTGGAAGCCACCGGCAGCTTCAACGACGGCATGACACGCGGCGCTGGTTTTATCGCGCTGGCTGCCATGATCTTCGGCAAATGGACGCCCATAGGGGCTTTCGGCGCGGCGCTGCTCTTCGGCTTTTCCGATTCCCTGGGCATCCGTTTGCAGATGGTCGGCGTCGGCTTCCCGGTCCAGTTCCTGCAGATGGTGCCCTACGCCGTCACGCTGGTCGTGCTGGCTGGTTTCATCGGACGCGCCTCCCCGCCAAAGGCGGTTGGCCAGCCCTACGTGAAAGAATGATATTCGCGCGCTGCGGTCCGATGTGACTTTTACCCTCGATCCATCACAAAAGAATGACAAGTCCTAGGGCTTGTTCGGTACTCCATAGCGCTAGCGCGTTTTTTCTACCCCATCCCCCGGCCCCTTATCCCACAAGGGGCTGAGGAACGGACATGTTTGATGTAACACGGTACGACAGCGACGGGTCAGCTAATAGCGTAGGGCTGTGTCTACGCGCCCTGACCCCTACAAGGTTCATTTATGACGAAAATTGTAGGGGCGACCTATTAGGTCGCCCGAAAATCACCGAAATAATTTCAAGTTTTGCGGCGATATCACGCCTGATGTAAAGATGTCCGCTCCTCAGTCCACAAGGAGGGAAGGGGAGGCTTGTGACCCGTATTGAGCCCTTTAAGCCCCTCTCCCTTTATGGGAGAGGGGTTTGGGGTGAGGGTCAAGTTAGTATTTCAACAGACTCCTGTGAGCCGCCCGCCGTCAACCGATTCAACCATCGCGGGCGATTTGGTAAATCGCCCCTGCATTTTCGCTATGCGCGAGAACCCAGCAAAGAAAATTCGCCGATCTTCCGCTATCATCGGGCAATCCTTTATCTCATCCTGGAAGGCGAAACCATGACCGATACCGTAGAAAACGCGATCGATTATCTGCAAGAAACGCAAGACAAAATGCTGGAAGATTATAAGGAATTGCTGCGCTTTCCGTCGATCAGCGCCGACCCGGCGCGCGCGGACGACGTGAAAGCCTGCGCGGACTGGATCGTCGGGCAGCTAGCGGCGATTGGTTTCGACAACTGCGAGGCGATTGCCACCGACGGTTTGCCGGTCGTGTATGGCGAATGGCTCAAGGCGGGCGCGGACAAACCGACGGTGCTGGTCTATTCGCATTACGACGTCCAGCCGGTCGATCCGCTGCCCCTGTGGCATTCCGAGCCCTTCGAGGCGGTCATCCGCGACGGCAAAATGGTCGCGCGCGGCGCCAGCGACAACAAAGCCGGGATCTGGGGCAATCTCAAGACTTTCGAAGCCCTGCTGAAAGCCAACGGAAGGCTGCCGGTCAATATCAAGATCATGTTCGAGGGCGAAGAAGAATCCGGCTCGCCCAGCATCAAGGCTTTTGTCGAGGCGAACAAGGAGCGGCTGCGCGCCGATGTCCTGCTGAATTGCGACGGCGACCTGGCCCCCGACGATCCGAAACTTTATTACGGCGGTCGCGGCATGGTCACAGCCCAAGTCCGCGTCAGCGGACCAAGCGCCGATATCCATTCCGGGCTCTTCGGCGGCTTGGTGCAGAACCCCCTGCATGTCGCCGGGACGATCATCGGCGCTTTTCATGACGACGCCGGGCGTATAAAACTGCCGGGTTACTACGATGACGTGAAAGAAGCGGCGCCGGCCGAAAAGAAACGCATTGAAGCGGGATTCCAGGCTGAATCCTTGTTGGAAAGCGCGGGCGTCGCGGCTTTCTGGGGCGAGACGATCGCGCCAGCCGCGGAACGCGCCACCGTCTACCCGACGCTCGATATCGTTGGCATGTGGGGCGGCTATCAGGGACCGGGCATCAAGACCATCATACCGGCCGAAGCCGGCTTCAAAATCACCATGCGCCTCGCGCCCGATCAAGACCCCGCGAAAATCTCCGCAGCGCTGAAACAATACGTGGAAAGCTTCGCCACCGATACCGTCAAGGTCGAATGCGACATCGGCGAAGAAGCCTGGTACTTCCAGCTCGAGACCGATGGTCCCTGGCTCGAGGCGGTGCAATCCGCCATCGAAGCGACCATCGGCAAACGCGCGCAACTGGTGCGGACCGGCGGCTCGATCCCCATTTTGGGGGTCTTCAATCGCTTGATCGGCCTGCCGATCACGGCTTTCGCCTATGGCCACGGCGAGGGCATCCACTCGCCCAACGAGACATTGGATATCGAGAGCTTTTTTCTTTCGCTCCAAGCGGCGGTGCGCTTGTATCACAATTTGGGGGAGATTGAGGTATAAGCTGCGTTTTACCGACCGCATCGTAATCCCTAGGCGGTCGCCCGCGCTTCCAACAATCGTTCTAACCGGTAGGGGCATCCCGGCGGACGCTGTTGAAAATTACGATTTCAGACCAAGCCTTGTCCCTATCACATACAAATAAAGACCATAATGATTCATAGCGGCTCTCTAAGCTCCCCCTCCCTGATGCTTCGGGGAGGGGGTCGGGGGGTGGGGTAGAATTTCAACAGACTCCGGCAGGCCGCCCCTTAAATCAACAAGCCCAGCGCCACAAACACCATACCAAGCAGCACGAATACCAGCGCCGAGCGCCGCGTCTTGGCCTCCCAAGCCTCAGTGCGTTCGGGATTGTCCTTGCGCCAGCGCGGCTCCAGCGAATACAAGCGCCAGACCAGATCGAGCCGGAAATAGCACAGCCCCGCCAATACCCAGAAGGCGATCCCGCCCAAAATCAGTATGCCATCGCCCATTTATAAATCTCGACTATTTTGACGTTTCGTTCGGGCGAGCCACTGGCTCGCCCCTACAAGTCTTGTCCAACAATCAGCAGATTGACACCTGCTTACGGATTTTTCGCGCTCGAAACCTCAGCAAAAGGGTTGAGTCTGACCGCAAAGCCGCCATTTCGGAAGAAGCGACGCTCCCCCTCTCCATTGCAATGGGGAGGGGGCCGGGGGGTGGGGTTGAATAAAGGCATTCTCCCAATTCTCATAATTACTTGCGCTTACTTCTATGCCCTCTGTGGCAAATATCAATTCGGCTGCAAGATGATCTTGGCGTCCTGGCGGCTTTCCAGCCGTTTGAAGGCCGCCAGCGCCTCAGCCAGCGGCAGGCGCGCGCTGACCATCTTCCGCATGTCAATCCTGCCCGAAGCCATCAGGCGAATCACCTGCTGGAAGGGTCCGCCGGCGTGACCGAGCGCGCCGGCGTACTGCACGCCCATGCGCTTGTAAGCCACAATCGGCAGGGTCGGCTCGTCGCCGCCCATGCCGATATCAATGATCGAGGCGTTGACCGCCAGGCAACGGTCCAGCGGCTCGATGGTCCGGTCGGCGAAGCCGGCGCATTCCACCACGTAGTCGACGCCGAGTCCAAAGGTATGCTGCATGATGGCGTCGTCGAGATCAATGCCGGTCGGGTCCAGGGAGACCGAAGCGCCCATCTTGTCGGCGAAGGCGCGGCGGCTCTCTGAAGGATCAAAGACAATCACTTGGTTGGCGCCGGCCGCGATCACCAGCGCTTCCGCCGCCAAGCCGATAGGTCCCGCGCCGAAGATCACGACATTGTTGCCGGGCAGCCAATTGTGCAGGCGATTGAAAAGTCCTTGATAAGAGACGCCTGTCGGCTCGACCATGGCGCCCATGACCAGCGCTTCTTCCTCGCCGTAGCGCTCGGCGACCTCGTCCAGCTTCCAGCAATACTTGGCGCGCACGGGCAGGTACTGCGCCATGGCCCCGGGAATGGTGAAACCCAGTTCTTCGATATCCAGGCAATGGTTGACGAAGCCGCGCCGACAAGCCAGGCATTCGCCGCACCACTGAATCTCCTCAACGGCGACCAGATCGCCGACTTTTAAGTCCTTGACCTGCGCGCCGACTTCAATAATCTTGCCGGAGAACTCATGACCGATGATATTGGGACTGTGGACCAAGCCGGGATAGACCATGTAGCCGTCGTCGCCAGCTTCGTACATGTGCATGTCGGAGCCGCAAATGCCCACCGCCGCGATCGCCAGCATGACTTGATCGGGCTTCAGGCTCGGGTCGGGCGCATCGCCCAGCGCGATACGCGGTCCCTTCCAGGTCATATTGGCATTGCGCGGACGGCGCAGGTCGCGTTCTGTTTCCGTCAAATCGTAGCCGGGCTTGGGCGCCCATTCGGCTGACAAGGTCAGTGCTTTCATCAGATTCTCTACTCCGTCTCCTGGCTCTCGTTTGCTGCCCAACTACGCCCAAGTTCAGCGCGGACGAGTGATTTTCGCGCGACCTGATAGACGCTGTTGAAAATTACCATTTCCGACCAAGCCTTATCCCTATTACATACAAACGAAAGGCCATAATAATTCATAGCGGCTCTCTAAGCTCCCCCTCCCTGATGCTTCGGGGAGGGGGCCGGGGGGTGGGGTAGAATTTCAACAGACACTGACCGCCTGTCGCCCCTACGGGTTTCGACATAAATGACGCACGTAGGGGCGACCAACCTGGTCGCCCGCCGATGACTTCAAACATGTCCCCTCTTCAACTCATTTCGGGCTGAGGGCATGAAAAGCGTCCCACTGCGCTTTGAAGTCGCGCAGCCCGTCCCGGACATTATACGTCCTCCTGCCCAGCGCCCGGCAAGTTCTCTCGTTGCTGGTCACGATGCGGAAGGGAATGTTGATATGCCGATAGCGATCCAACACGGCCGGGTCCGTCGGCACCGGCACGATCAATGTGCGGTCGACATCGAAGGTATCCGCGAAGTGATAGGCGAATTGCAAGCGGCTGACCGCCTCGCTGCCCCAGCAATGGTAGATGCCATTCTCGTCGTGCTCAGCCAGACGCAGCAGCATCTCCGCCCCATCGGAAGCCAGCGTCGGGTGCGCCACTTCATTGATCTTGGGACCGGTCCAGATCTCGGCGATTAAACCCTGCGAAAGCTGGTCGACAACATAATTGCCCAGGTCAAAGCCGACGTCGTTAGCCTTGCGCAGCAGCGACGGACTGCTGTAATTCAAGCCATAGACGCCCGCCAGGCGTCCGATGCCATAACTCAAACCGGCCACGCCCATGATATCGCGCTCGCAGACCGCCTTCATGAAGCCGTAGAAGAGCACGGGGCAGGGCGGCGAATCTTCGTCGACCAGCGGCTGCCGGCCGTCGAAAACCCAGTCCGAGGAGACAAAGACATAGCGCGCGCCCGCTTCCGCGCAGCTTTGGGCGAAAGCCAGATTGCCCTCGACAGTCGCCCGCCAGGTTTGGGCGCGGTGTTGGTCCATCCAGGGGTGATCGAGGATAGCGGCGCAGTGGATGACGACGTCGGGCTGGTAGCGCTGTATCGAGGCGCGCGCGGCTTGCGTATCCGCCATGTCCAGCGGATCCAACTCATAATCGACGTCCCACTCCGGCTCGGGACCGTACTGCGCCGCGATGATTTCCACGTCGCCGCGCTGTCTTGCCAGCCGGATGATATTGCTGCCGACCAGTCCGGTGCCGCCGGTGATATACAGTCGCATCTGTACCCCCGTTGTCGAATCGCGCCAAGCATAAAGCATGGGCTGCGACCTGTCAAAGGGGCGACTGGCAGATCGCCCCGGCATTCGGACATGGCAATTCAAACGGGTTGGGGGGAAAATCTTAGGATTTTCCCCCCAACCCTGTTGCCGAAACCTTTTGACCGAGGTTGCATGGATGGTTTTCTATAGGCGCAACCCTTTCATGTCGCGTCGTGGACATATTCCGCGCCCTTGTCTGTGAGGCTGTAAGGATTGCCGACGCCCATATACCCGCTCCGGCAGCGCTTTGCCTTGCTCGTATTCCAGCAGGAACCCGGGCGGTGGGACATCAGCGAGCCAGGAAATCAGGTATCTGGCGTCCCGATTGGGGTAAAGGGCGCGTTTGATGGCCAGGTGATAGTTGGCATAGCCAGGGCTTGCCAGCAGTTCTTGCAGATACTGTCTCACCTTTTTGATGCTGTCGCTATCGTTGAGTATCTGGTAGGCGCCGTAACACAGCCCCGGCAACTCCGACGGGGGCGGATAATGCCGCCCATTTAATATTGCTTCCAGATACTCGACTATGGCGAAATAAGTTTTATGATCCCCGTCCGGATTTACTTTCTTGAACACAAGCTGCCTCCTGCAATCAATGAATGGGTATGTGAATGCGCCGCCGGCTCTGTCACAAGCCTGTTCATGCGGCGCGACCTGCTCTTGGGCGCTAGGATAGAATATTTGTTCTAATTTGTACAGGGTTTGGGGGCGCTGCCCGGTTACTGGTGGAAGGCATCAGGGCAATCGCTTCAAATTTTTTTCACCACAAAGACACGAAGAACACAAAGTTTAAGTTTTATTACAAGGCAAAACTCCTCTGAATCTGCGTACCTAAAGAGGATAATGGCTTGTCATTGAAGACCATTTGTAGAAACAAGCGCGCAATTTTCATTTTGAATGGCTTTTCTCTGTGCGCTCTGTGCCTCTGTGGTTATATTTTGGTTTGAATTGGTGATATATTGATGGACTATGATTTTGAAGCGATTGC
>DAOULD010000062.1:0-52835 GCA_034420635.1 Anaerolineae bacterium
GTGCTGTAGGGGCGGCACGCTGTGCCGCCCGTTCCTTCACTAACTGTTTTCGGGCGTTTCAGCGAAACGCCCCTACACCTCGTCGCTTTTTCAGATTCTCATTACTTACTTGCACTTACTTATACGTAACTATTGTAGCACTGGAATCCACAGTTTGTCAGTCCAACGGCAGTCGCGTAGCGCGATTCACATCTTGATGTAAAATCAGTTTAGTTGTTCGCTCGCGCGATGATTCTCGTATGGCATTTGAATTGGAAGCTTTGGTCGGCCACCTTTATATTATCGGGGGCCGTCCGATCAATGTTAACCCGCCCGGCGCACTGGTCGTGGTAGCGCCGCAGGATGCCGCGCGAGGCCGCGAGGGCGATACTTTTTTCACGTTGATTGTTCCCTCGGGAACGATTGCGCCAACCACGTTTTATGAGCAATTGGCGGTATTGGCGGCGGAACGCTATTTCAATACCGGCGGCAGCGTCACGATCGCCATGCGAACGATGTTTCAAGTGCTTAACAGCAACCTTTACGAACACAATCAAGCGCATGACGAGTATGAGCAGCAGCAATTTGAAGCCAGCGCCATCGTCGCCGTCTTGCATGGAGACGATATGTACGTCGCGCGTGTTGGTCCGGTCGTCTCGGTATTGCAGACGGTTGGCTTGACCCTGACTTTTCCCGATGATTTTACCCAGGATGAACCGCTCTACAGCGCGCCTTTGGGCATCTCGCCGGAACCGGAAGTTGCTATGGTGCGTTACGGCGTCGATGCGGGCAGCCGTCTGGTGCTGGCTGACGCCAACCTGTGCGAGATCCCGGTCGCTCAGCTAACCAGCACATTGTTGGAAAACGACATTAAAGAGGTTCTGGACAGTCTGCGCAATGCGATCAAGGTACAGGGGCAATTGATGCTGGTGGAATTGGTGCCGCCGAACATCGAGAGCCCGGTACCGGCTGCGCCAGGTGAATCTTCGCTTGAGGTAAGCGCGAAGTTGAACGAAGCTCGTCTGCAATTGGAAAGCGACGGGTCGAGCGGACCGGTTCAGCGCAAGCGCGGATTGAGTGCCGTTTTGCGCTGGGGATTGCTGCGGTTGGCGCGGCGCGCGGCAGCCGTTTTGGCTGGCTTGAGCCGCTTGTTTCAGCGGTTTCTACCCTTGCCGGAACCTGGCGCTGACCGCAATCCCGCTGCGGGTTCAATGGCTTTGGCTGTCCTTCTGATACCCTTGTTCATTGTTGCTGTTGTCGTATTCTCCTGGGTGTCCAATACCGGGGAATCCGAATTTGAACAGTGCCTGCAGCGATTGCAGGAGACAGCTAGCCTGGCGCGCTCTATGGACAACAGCAATCGCAGGAGTATCACCTCTGCCTGGAATGCGGCGCTGCAAGTCGTCGATGTTTGCGAGAATATGCGGCCTGGCGATCCCGTGATCGAAGCGATGCGTCAAGAAGCCCAGGATGTTGTTGATACGCTCAACAATGTACAGCGTCGCGTCGCGAATCCGCTGACGAATTTCCAGAATGCCAGCATCGCGCGTCTCAGGCTCAAGGGCACCGACATGTATGCGCTGGATACCAAGAATCACCTGGTATATCGCATCAAGATCTCGGACGATGGCACGGAGGCGGAGCGACAGGAGCCGGTGCCCAATATGCGGCGCGGAGCCACGGTAGACGGATTCAGCATCGGGCAAATCGTCGATATCGCCTTTGACGATGTTTCCAACGAACTGGCGATGATCGACGAAAATGGTACGCTGGTTCGTTGCCGGCCACAGTTTATCATGATCTGCAACGCGCAGCGCATTCTGGGCGTCGAGCAGTGGGAAGACCCGTCGGCGCTGACGGTTTGGGGACGGCGACTGTACATACTGGATAGCGAAGGCGGACAAATCTGGAAGTACGATCCCTCCGGCGCCAGTTATCCCAGCGCGCCTCGGGAGTATTTCACCAAGGACGCGCGTCCAAATCTGCGCAACGTCGTCGATTTCACCATTAGCCAGGCTGGCGATGTTTACGTCTTATACGATGACGGGATCATGAAGAAATACAATGCCGGTGAAGAGAGAGCCTTCGCTTTTAGCGGATTCAACGAGGGCAGTGAACTTTACACCACCATGACCGAGGGCTTTTATCTCAATGACAGTCCCTTTGCGCCAGCATTTTTCGTGATTAGTCGCGGCGCCCGCGCGGTGTACGAGACAACCCTTGCGGGTACCTTTATGGACAGCTATCAGGCGGTGGAGCACGACAAATTTGAATTGCTCTCAGCCATAGTAGCCTATCCGATCCACGATATCATTTATGTGGCTTCTGGAAACAGCATATTCCGCTTGCACAAGAGTCCCGATACCTAGCGACATTCCTTTGGCGCGCGATCCACGTTCCCGATCCAGCGGCGAGCCTCACGAAAAACATGTGAAATTCATTCACAGACGTCTATACTTGTGGCAAGTTAACTATCGATCGAAGGTGGAGCGAAAATGGGCAAGAGAGTACTGATCGTTTATGGCGGTTGGGACGGTCACGATCCCAAAGAGACCTCAAACTTGTTCGCGGGACTGTTGCAAGACGCGGGGGTGGACGTGACGCTCTCGGAATCCTTGGATAGCTTCCTTGACGCCGATCTGATGGGATCCATTGATATGATCGTGCCGGTGTACACCATGAGCGCGATTTCAAGGGAGCAAGAAGCGGGTTTGCTGATTGCGGTGCGCGAAGGCGGCGTTCATGTTGCGGGTTGGCATGGCGGCATGGCTGATGCCTTCCGCCAGAATACCGAGTATCAGTTCATGGTTGGCGGGCAGTGGGTGGCGCATCCGGGCAATATCATAGATTATCGCGTCAACATTCGCGATGGGGCGCATCCGATCACGACCGGCATCGCCGATTTTGATATGCATTCGGAGCAGTACTACATGCACACCGACCCATCGAACCAGGTCCTGGCAACAACGACGTTCAACGGCGACCACGCTGATTGGGTCGATGGCACGGTGATGCCTGTGGTCTGGACGCGGCGATATGGAAAGGGCAAGGTATTCTATTGCTCGCTGGGGCATGTCATAGGCGATTTCGATGTCCCGGAAGCGCGCGAAATCGTGCACCGCGGTTTGCTGTGGACGATTGACTGCCTATAGAATCGAGGCTTGGTTTACTCTGTGTCATAGGGTGCCATGCTGTGCCGAATTTGGGACAGATCGCGGTGGCGGAACATGATCTGCAGCACGCGCAGCGCCGCTTCCGCAGCGATAGACGGCGACATCTTGGATACGCCGCGCTCGCGGTCCGGAAAATGTATCGGGATCTCCTTGATCCTGTAACCGAGTTTGTACATCACATAGATGACTTCTACTTGAAAGACATACCCGTTTGCCTTGATCCGGTCCAGGTCCAGGCCGATGAGGCAATTGCGATGGAACAGCCGGAACCCGCCCGTGGAATCACGGACAGGGATTCCGAGGATGCTCGGCGTATAAAGCCGGTTCGCCCACCAACTGAGCAGCTTCCGTATGGGACCCCATCGCTCGTCTACGCTGCCGCCCGCGACGTAACGCGATCCCAACACGACGTCGTGTGTTCGCGCTTGTTCCAGCAATTGCGGGATATATTTGGGCTGATGTGAGAAATCGGCATCCATCTGAATGATCAGTTGGGCGTCGTAAGCCAACGCGCGTTTGTAGCCCTCTATATACGCCGGTCCCAAGCCCTGCTTTTGTGGTCGATGCAGGACATTGACCTTGCCTTGGTATCTTTGGCTTTGGGCGATTTGGTCGGCAATTTCGCCCGTGCCGTCCGGGGAATTGTCGTCGACGATCAGCAGATGGAAGTTCCTGATATCGAGCCTGAAAAGAGCGTCGACAAGTTCAGGTATGTTTTCCCGCTCATTGTAGGTCGGCAGGATGACCATCACTTTAGGAAACTCGGAAGACATATCGTTCTCGCCCTGGGTTCGCTCAAGCGTCTCGCCAGGTGAAGCGGTCTCTTCCAAAATCATTCGTCGCTGTCCATGCCAAGAAACTGAGCGCCATTAAGGTACCCCGCCGTGAATATCCATTGTATATTCGTCTCAGTTAGATCTGGATGGAATTCAGGAGGCTTTCTAGCTGTCGAGAAGCGAATTGACGGCTTCGGCAACATGCCCCGGTGTAAGACCGAGTTCTTCGTAGATTCTCGTGTAAGGCGAGCTGGCTCCGAAGCGGTCGATTCCCAGCGCGATCCCTTCGTCGCCGATATAGCGTTCCCAACCGAGCGTGGCTCCGGCTTCAATGCTGACGCGGCGACTTATGTCGTCGGGCAAGACGCTCTTGCGATAGTCGTCGCCCTGTTCTTCAAAACGCTTCCAACAGGGCATCGAAACTACTCGCGCGCGGATATCCGACTCTTCGAGCAGTTCCGCGGCTGCCAGCGCGATGCTTACTTCGCTGCCGGTCGCAATTATGATCGCGTCAATGTCGCCTGACTTATGTTCGGAAAGGACGTAGGCGCCGCGGGAAACGCCTTCGTGTATGCCTTGGTCGTTGCCGGCGAGCACCGATAGATCCTGCCGACTGAGCACGATAGCCGCTGGATGATCAAGCTCGGCGATAGCCGCCCAGGCGCCGACGGTCTCTGTGGCATCCGCCGGCCGAAATACATGAAGATTGGGCATGGCGCGCAGCGCCATCAAATGTTCAATGGGTTGATGGGTCGGTCCGTCTTCGCCCAAGCCGATACTGTCATGCGTGAAGACGTAGACTGTTGGGATGTCCATCAGCGCGCCGAGGCGCATTGCCGGACGCATGTAGTCGCTGAAGGTGAAGAATGTGGCGCTATATGGCTTGACGATTCCCCCGTGCAGCGCCAGACCGTTGACGATAGCTCCCATCCCGTGTTCCCGGACGCCGAAGCGCAAGTTTCGTTCGGTCGCCCGTCCGGGACCTGTATCATTGGCGTCTTTGATCAAGGTCTTGGTACTGCCGGCCAGGTCGGCGTCGCCGCCGATCATGGTCGGCGCATGGCGGGCTAGCGCATTCAGCGCCTCACCGCCGGCGTTGCGCGTGGCGACCTGTTGACCGGCCTGCCAACTGGGCAATGCGTCGCGCCAACCATCGTTGAATTGCCCGGCTTGGGCGCGATCCCATTCGCTTGCCAAATCGGGATATGCGCCGCGCCAAGCGTCAAACGCGCGCTTCCATTCCGCTTCGGCAGCCGCCCCCGCGTTAAGGGCGCCGCGGAAGTGCTGCAAAGCCTCTGCTGGAATGAAGAATTTGGCATCCGGATCCCAGCCGAGAGCTTCTTTCGCCAGCCTTACTTCGTCGGCGCCCAGCGGACTGCCATGCGCGTCGCTGGTTCCCTGCTTGTTGGGGCTGCCGTGACCGATGATGGTGCGTACGGCGATCAGGCTCGGTTTGTCCGTGACGGATTTCGCCGCTGTTATTGCTTGGTCTATTGCTGCGACGTCCGTACCGTCAGGCACCCAGCTATAGTGCCATCCCATCGCCCCGAAGCGCATGGCGATATCTTCGGTGAGAGTCATGTCGGCATCACCGTCCAATGTGATCTGATTGTCGTCGTACAGGAATATCAGCTTGCCTAAGCCCCAATGACCGGCCAATGCCGATGCTTCGATACAGACGCCTTCCATGAGGTCGCCGTCGCTGACCAGGGCATAGGTGTAGTGATCAACAATCGTCTGGCTCTTGCGATTGAAGTGCTTGGCGAGAAACGCTTCCGCCAGCGCCAAGCCTACGGCCGTCGCCGCGCCTTGCCCCAGGGGACCCGTTGTAGTCTCTACGCCGGGCGTATCGCCGTATTCCGGATGGCCCGGCGTGCTGCTGCCGAATTGCCGGAAATTCTTTATTTCCTCAAGTGGCAGGTCGTAACCGGTAAGATGCAAAAGGGAATAAAGCAGCATCGAACCGTGCCCGGCGCTCAATACGAAGCGATCGCGATTTGCCCAGCTCGGGTTTTTCGGGTTATGGCGGAGGTGCTTCGTCCACAGCGCGTACGCCAGTGGCGCCGCGCCCATCGGCAAGCCTGGATGACCGCTGTTTGCCTTTTGCACCGCATCCATTGACAGGGTCCGGATCGTATTGATCGCCAAAGTCGCTAATTCTGCCACCGCATCGCTCCAATCTTGTGTACACTCGCACTGCCCTGTGCATTATAACACCGGTTAATGGATGATGGTTGAGCAGGTTTTGCTGAAACCCCGGCAGGCCGCTTAAACCAGAAGCGGCGTCAAGCGCCAGGTTTTCTTTGTCAGGATATCGCAAGAGTGAAGGCGGATCACTGCGGTTCGATCAGTATTGCGGGGACGCGGCTGGTCAAGGCGATTCGTTCAACTGTCGCCGAAAACAAAAGAAGGTGAATGCTGGTATTCACCTTCTCGCCGATATTTGCTTGTTGTTTGGCAATCGCCAACCAAGACGATCAACTGCTCAGGTCAGGGACGCGGTTCAACGCGGAAGCGAACCGCCGTGCGCTCTTGACCGTCGATATCGACCTCTGTGAAGTAGGGCGTGCTGACGATGTCGATTTCGTCCCGTTCCAGGTATCCCCTGGCGATCGCCAAGGCTTTCACGGCTTGATTAACCGCGCCTGCGCCAATAGCTTGAACCTCGGCAAGATGATGCTGTCGCATAACGCCAGCAATGGCGCCTGCCACCGCAGTCGAACGCGAACGAGCCGAGACCTTGATTATATCCGGTTTGTCTTCCGAGTATGGTCCATCGTCTTCTAGGTAAGAATCGGTCAGGGGTACGTGGCTTTCGTATTCGGACATTCATCCCCCCTCTTGTCGGGAACAACCTTTACGATACATAGAATAACGTTAACGCAATTTTACAACTTTTTCTGCCGTAAGTCCACTAAATATGATAAATTATGCAGAAATCTATATCACTTACGATACTTTAACCTATAACAATCAAAAAGGCATCTTATTTGCGGTAAACGAAACTATAAGAAAGGCGAAATCGATTTAGCCGACTCAACTGCGGAAGTCAGCGCACCATATTATCGTCGGATGGGAACATATCGGAGATGGCAGGCAATCTCAAGGATATTACTGTCCGGGAGCAGAGCAATCGCGCCAGAGTTTTCTTTACCGCCGAAGACATCGAGGGGCGCGTAGACACTGACCAGCAGCGCCGAGATAAACCTCTTGACTGCAAAATCGGGAGGCAACGCAGGGGCGTTTCGTTGAAACGCCCACAAATAAAAGGGGGATTATATACGAAACTAAACAACTCACTCTTGACAAACTGTCGAAAATCGTTTAGTATTGTTCATATATTAAGCGAAGGGTATATGAACAAATGGCAGAAAACGCCCCAGGCAAGCACTATCGTAAAGGTATCACGCTCATCGAGTTGTTCCAAATGTTCCCCGATGACAAGACCGCCGAGCAATGGTTCATTGAGAGCCGCTGGCCCGATGGGTTGCGATGCGCTCACTGCGACGGCGACAACGTGGGCGAATATGGGAAACACCCGCAGATGCCATTTCACTGCCGCGATTGCCGCAAGTTCTTTAGTGTCAAGACGAACTCGTTCATGCGCAGCTCCAAGGTCGGCTATCAGAAATGGCTCATTGCGATCTACTTAATGACAACAAGCCTTAAGGGCGTGTCGAGCATGAAATTGCACCGGGACATAGGCGTAACACAAAAGACCGCCTGGCACATGACCCACCGTATCCGAGAGGCTTGGGATATAAAAGGCGATGAGTTCTACGGCGAGGTCGAGGTAGACGAGACTTATATCGGCGGCAAGGAAAGCAACAAACACGCTCATAAGAAGTTACACGCCGGGCGCGGCACCGTTGGCAAAACCGCCGTCGTCGGTGTGCTAGACCGCGACAGCGGGCAAGTGCAAGCAGAGGTGGTAGACGCGACGGATCGTGAAACCCTGCACGGCGTAATTGAGGATAAGACGACCGATAATGCGATTGTCTACACCGACGAGGCGCGGGCGTACAGGCACATGCCGCGCAGACACATGGCAGTTAGCCACTCGGTCGGCGAATATGTGAACGGCGAAATACATACGAACGGGTTGGAATCATTCTGGTCCATGCTGAAACGAGGGTACATGGGAACGTACCATAAAATGTCGCCTAAGCACCTGCACCGGTACATCAACGAGTTCGCAGGGCGGCATAACGCCCGGTCGCTAGACACGCGGCACCAGATGGCTGGGGTTGTACGAGGCGCGGTCGGTAAGCGGCTGCGCTATAAGGATTTGGTGAATGGCTAGTAGGAATGTCGGATTGGCGCAGTTCCGCACATCTGAACCCGTCGGATTTCCGTCTCACACGCATCGCGTGTGGGGTGCCCTTCGCCACCTATAGCGATAATATCTGCACCATCGACTAGCCGCCAGTAGTACTTATTGTCCCGGCCTGGGAAAATCACGAAGTACACGGAGTTTACTCCTGAGGGTGATCAAATGAGCAAGAAACAGAAATGGGCATGTACGTACATGCTCGAAGGCACCGCTTATGCCACTCATACATATGCGGATACCAGAGAAGAGGCGGAAGCCCATCTAAAAGCGAGCGGCGACGGATGGGTGGAAGGCCCCATAGTTTTTGAGCAGTACATCCCTGTCCCCGAGTCCACTCCAACACGTATTCTGCACATGATAGGCGGCATTTTAGTCCGTATCGTGGCTAGGGTCAAGGGCTGAATATGACGCCAAGCGATTCAGTTTGCGAATCTGATTGATATATGTTATCGTAAATGCTGACAAGCCGCTCGCGGCTTAACATTGAGGGTTTCCCGTGACATTGCCGACCAAAGCAGATTGTCACGGGAAACAGCCAAACAGTGAAAACCTTCCGGTCTTCGCTGTGAGTATATCTTATATAGGCATGCTGGGCTAGTGGCGTAGGTGTACGCCGCAGGGAGATATGTCATGGTACAAAAACGTCCGATCCTTACGACTGAGGAACGAAAAACGATTCTGAATCAGGAGATTCTCAAGCACCAGACGCAAGGCAAACGTATTGAGAGCCAGATTGAGTTCCGCGTGACACTCGTGACAGAAAAGGAAATTAACCATGTTCTGCATTTGATCCTCAGTGTTTTTACGGGCGGTCTTTGGCTACTTGTTTGGGCGCTCGTCTATTTTTCTGCAAAGGATACACGAGAATTGCTACAAGTTGATGAATACGGGGGAATCACGCTGACCCCGGTGAGAGGATAAGGGGCAGACCCATGTCGAAAACATTACAAGATGCCGACCGTGAGGCCAAAAAATTAGTGTCAAATTGGACGACTCTAGCTGCCGGGACAGGATGGATCCCAGGTAGTTTTTTGTTTCTGACAGGGGCGGACATCGCTATGATCAATCAAGTAGCCGACGCTTATCAGGTTAGCGCCTTTGATATGAAGCACTTGAACGGGACTCTAGGGGGCGCGGTGGGTAGTGCTATCAGTGGTATTTTTATTGCAGAGATGGTCGGTGGCGCCATTCCGTTGATAGGATGGGCGGTCAAAGGTGCATTTATGGCCGCTAAAGCCAAAGTGATCGGTGATGCTGTAATTAACTATTTCCGCGAACGGTCCGACTTGCCGGACGCTGTTAAAGATAACTCGGAGACGCCTCCAAAAAAGAAAATGAAAATTGATGTCGAAGAAGAGTAGCCCCTGGTCTATTAAGATCGAACCTGAACCGGAGTACCAAGATACGGGCTGGTAAACTACAGTACCAAGTATCGCCTATAATTGAACAGTTGTTCTTTAGTCTGTTCTATGCTATAATGATAATATGCTACAAACTGGATAAATGGGGAAACCGGTATGAGACGTGAAACGACATTTATGGAAAGAGTAGAGCAAGGCCTGAATAACAACACAACGGTACTTGGCGAAATCAAATGCGTCTTGGATAAGCATACCGAAATCTTAGAATCGCATGGGAAGATTCTTGCGTCCATAAATGAAACCCTTGTGTCCATGAATGAAAATCTTGCGTCCATAAATGAGAACATTGATGCAATACGGCAGAACGGAGCAAAGGCGCATGACTAACGAAAAGCTATCTAGGGCCGAGCGCCAGATACTAGCAAACCAATACAGAATACTTGAGTATCTTGAGCCGGATGCAGAAGAGGACTGGCAACTACTTCGACAAGTGCTGGAAGAAGGGTATGAACTGGAATACTACACCTATTACGACCCGCTTCCTGAGTCCGAGTGCGTTCTGGTGAGCAGTATTCTCCAAATGTGCTGGGTCTTGCAAAGACGACTTGCCGAGTTAGATGACTTGCCTGAATTGTTGAACCGGGACATCGTGGAGAACGTAGGGTTCGATGGGAACCATGAAACCAAACACATGTTGTATGCTGAGTTCCTGGTCGAGAAATGTGGCAAGTTCGAGGGGATTACCACTATTGGTACTTTCAATTCTCATTCCCCCAGGCTCCAGTTCTACAAGGAACTGCTTGCCAGGTACGAAACAGAGTTGCGGGCCAAGCATTTAGGCTCACCGTTTACGGCGGATGCACTTACCAGAATATTGGAATAAAATCCCAAAGGGTTCGCAATCGTCAATCAGATGCATCAGGAAAAGTTAGAGATGGACTAATGAGCAATAAAGAAAAACAGCCTAAGCCAGAATCGAAAAACCCCAAGCGCCCGGTTGGCCGCCCCCCGCTAGAGTTCCCAGAGCCGATTGACGCGGACCCAGCCGATGTGGTCAAAGCGGCGTTCAAGCTCAACACGAATGCGCCTGGCTTTGAATGGGAGTATCTCAAGAAAGCGGGGAAGCCGCAGAAGCGCAAGTAGCGCTGTTTAGTTTCGTATATAAGCCCCAATAAAAGGTTATTTTCGCGGACGGCTCGCAAGCCGCCCCTGCATTTCGTTATATTTATGACATTCGACACATATTGGTTCTGGTACGATTGCTCTGTGTCCAGAAGGCGCTCTGTGGCGGGGCAAGAGATAACCCGGCGCTCTGGTTTGCATAGATTCGTACGATCAGAAAATGTGGCTCTCTGAAGGCGCTAAGGACTTCGCTTTCGCGGTCACCCTGTAAAGCCGCTGCGCTAGTCGTTACAATCGGAGTAGGCGCCGGAGCCCGCTGGCGCGTCATCAAGCGGAATTGGAACCGCCATGCAATTCACCACGCCAACTGCTGGACTGATACTGCTGATCGCTTTGCCAATAGTCTGGTATGTGGGCTTTCCGCGTCACGCTTTCCGCCGCCGCCGCGATATCACCAGCCTGGCTTTGCGAACGGCGATTGTTGTGCTGCTTGTCCTGGCTCTGGCGGGATTGCAGAGTGTGCAGGCGGTTGATCGGCTCGCGGTGGTCTTCCTGGTTGACGCTTCCGATAGTATGGGCACTGCGGCCGAAGACGCGCAATTGCAATACATTCGCGGGGCGATCGCCGCCAAACAACCCGACGACGAATGGGCGGTCGTCTTGTTTGGCGACAACGCGGTGCCGGAGAGCGATTTCAGCCGCGTACAAGAGATTGATGGATTTTCCTCCGTGCCGGTCGCGACGCATACCGATATCGCGAATGCCATTCAGACAGCGCTATCAATGTTCCCGGCCGATGCTTCGCCCCGCATCGTTGTTCTTAGCGACGGGCAACCGACGCAGGGCGACGCCCTCGCCCGCGCGCAACGCGCCGCGGCTTCGGGCGTCGAGATCAGCTATGTGCCGTTTTTCCGCGAGGCGCAGCCCGACGTACGAATTACAGAATTGGACGCCCCAAGCCGCGTCGGCGAAAACCAGAGCTTCGATATCGCCGTCGGCATCCATGCCGAGGAAGCGACATCGGCGACGCTGTTGATCTTCTCGGGCGGAAGCCTGATCCACGAAGAAGCGCTGAACTTACAGCGGGGCGACACGCGCTTTGCCCTTACTCAGACCAGCGATAAGAGCGGTTTTCTTGATTTCACCGCGCAACTGGTCGTGCCGGGCGAGAGCGACAACTACAATCAGAACAATCAATTGGCGGCTTTCAGCCAAGTGATTGGCCCGGCGCGCGCTTTGCTGGTTCGTGTGAGCGAGGCCGAAGCGCAGAATCTGTTGCTAGCCTTGGAGCAAGCCGGTCTGCTGGTAGACGCGGTGTCGCCAGAGGCGCTGCCGATAAACATGGCTCAATTGGCCAATTACAAGAGTGTCATTTTGGTCAATGTCCCGGCTACCGAATTGAGCAATGCGCAGATGAATCTGCTGGATCAGTACGTCAGCGACATTGGCGGCGGTCTGGTGATGATTGGCGGACCGGAAAGTTATGCGCCCGGGGGATACTATCAGACGCCTCTGGAGCGTACCCTGCCTGTGGAGATGCAGATCAAAGATCAGCAGCGTTTGCCCAAATTGACAATTGCCTATTTGATTGATCGCTCCGGCAGTATGGGGCAGATCGGTCGCAGCGGCGTGCCTAACCTGGAATTGGCGAAGCGAGCAATCGTGCTTTCGCTGGGCTTGCTGCAACCGAGCGACCGCGTTGCCATCGGCACTTTTGATACCGGTGGCGCCTGGGTAGTGCCGTTTCAGCAAGTCAACGACGCGCAGATGCTGATCGCCATGACCAATACCATTCGGTCGGGCGGCGGTACGGACATTTTGGCGGGTTTGCGCCTGGTGGAGCGCGACATCATCAACGAGCCATCGCAGTTGAAGCACCTGATCCTGCTAACCGATGGCGGCGCAAACCCAACCGGCTTGGTGGAATTGACCGGGTTGCTGCAGGAGCAGTTTGACGTCAGCTTATCGTCTATCGCTATCGGTCGCAGTCCGGCGGAGTTCCTCGAGCGAATGGCGGAAGCGGGCGCGGGCAATTATTATCACGTGGCGGACGTAGGGCAGATTCCCTTGATCTTCGCGCAAGAGACCGTCTTGGCTTCGCGCTCTTATATCGTCGAAGAAGACTTCACCGCGCGTGTGACGGGCCGTAACGCGATCATTGATGGCATCAGCAGCTTCCCGCCCTTGCGCGGTTATGTGGCAACCACGCCCAAGACCGCCGCCCAGCGCATCCTCAGCGGACCCGAACCCTATTCCGATCCGCTATTGGCTTCATGGCAATATGGCTTGGGCCGCGCCGTGGCTTGGACCTCGGACGCCAGCGCGCGCTGGGCAAACGAATGGGTGACCTGGGACGACTTCTCGCGCTTTTGGGGGCAGGCGGTTAACTGGAGTATCAACGCAGGCGCTAACAACAACCTAGAGACGCGCATTGGCTTGGAAGATGAATATGCGCGCATTGTGGTCGACGCCCGCGACAACGCGGGGCAGTTCCTGGACGGCTTGTTGTTGAGCGGCGCTGTATTGAATCCCGCCGGCGATAGCCGGCGCATCCCCTTGCTGCAGACGGCGCCGGGCCGCTACGAAGCCACCTTCAAACCGCAGAACGAAGGGGCGTATTTCTTGACGATTAACGGCCAGGCGCAGCTTGATGATGGCGACGCGGCGCTAAACGATCTCAATGGATGGGTCTTGTCCTATTCTCCCGAGTACATTCCTCGCGAACCGGACGACCGGCGCCTGGCTGAAATCGCTGAGCTAACTGGCGGCGCCAATCTGGGGCAGGATCCAGCGGAGGTCTTCGCCCACAATTTGGGAGAGCGGCAAGCAGCGGTTGGCATTTGGCAGAACCTGGTTTTGCTGGCGCTTATCTTGTTGCCACTGGATATCGCAGTCCGGCGCTTGATCATTACCCGTAGCGATTTGGCGCGCCTGCGCGCCTACTTGACCGGTCGCCAAAGCGAGGATCAGCAGCGAACGCAGCGCGTACAGGCGCTGCTCAACGCGCGGGGCCGCAGCCGAGACGCCACCAGATACGGCTTGGCTCCGCGGATTGATCCCGGTCCGGGTGGGGCGGAGCCTCCTCCCTCCGGGAATGTCGCGCCGGCGCGGTCGGCGAGTGATCCTCTCGCGCCGGCGCCGGAAGAGAATCTTGGCGCGAGGCTGCTGCGCAGCCGCGGAAGGCGCCGCGGCGAGGCGGAAGATTAAGCGGCTGCTGGCATCAATGATCGGTCTCGCAGCCAGCCCCTTCTTCAACGACGCTTTCGTCCACGTAAACTGATTGTTTCATGCTGTCGCTGATCTGGTTTTCGTGCAGAAACGCGATTGAGCCGTACAAGACGCTGAGACCGTTTAGCGCGCTGCCTGCGATCGTGTTCCCTGACAGGAAGGCTTCGGAGTGATAGTCGACGGTGATGCCATTGCCATTGCGGATACTTTGTGAATCAATATCGCTTGCGGTATCGATAACGAGATTGTCGCATACCAGCGCCATGGACATATCCAGGACGTTGATGCCGATACCGGTTGTGCCGGTGACGGTATTGCCCAGCACATCCGCATGGGACATTTCTGTGACGGCGATGCCATATTCACCGTTTTGTCGCAGGATGTTGTCATTAATGTGAATCATAGAAGTCATATTGGTATAAATCCCGCCGTGGGCATTGCCGAAGACGATGTTGCCAGTGACGCGCGATTCCGGCCATTGCATGGTGTTGGTGACATGGATGCCGAATCCATAGGGCGGTCGCGCGTTGATAACCGAATTGTTCAATATGTCCGCCGCGCCGAGACGCACTTTGATACCCGCCAGGCGACTGTGCAGAACCCTGTTGTCTTGAATCTTGATAGCCTGGCTGCTTGTGACGAAGATGCCATACTCGCCGCCAACGATCGTTAGCCCCTCGATAGAAACGGTATCGGTGTCGCGGATAGCGACGGCGGGCATATCATCGGTTGGGGCAACCAGGGTCACTTGGGCGCGCTCTGCCGCTCGCAGCGTGAGCGGCCGTTCAATGACCAGAGCTTCGCGATAAGCGCCGGCGGCGATTTCGATGAGGGCGTGATCGGGCGCGTCGGCAATCGCCGCGGCAATGCTCTCGTAATCTTCCGGCACGCGCAGCGTCACGACCATCGCCAAAGCGCTTGGCAATTGCGCCAGCAGCAGGATTGAAGCAAACAAAGGAACGGCGAAGGCGAGTCCCCTCGGTCCCGGGAGCGCGTTAAGCATCCAGCGAATCATGATTGATTTATCCCTTGACGGCGCCGGCTGTGACGCCGCGAACAAAATAGCGTTGCAGGCTGAAGAACACCAGCAAGGGCACGAGCATGGTAATGAAGGCCCCGGAAGCGAGGATATCCCACTCGTTGGCGTATTGCCCTACGAGTTGTCGAATGCCTACCGTTAGCGGGAACTTCTGTTGGTCAACCAGGAAGATCAGCGCGTTCATCAGGTCATTCCATACCCAGACAAACTGAAAAATTGCCAAGGACGCCAGAGCGGGTAGTGAGAGCGGCACTACAATGCGGAAGAACATGCCAAATTCGGAAGCGCCGTCAACGCGCGCGGCTTCAAAGAGTTCACCGGGGAGATCGCGGAAAAAGTTGTAAAGCAGAAAAATGGCGAAAGGCGTGCCATAGGACGAATGCGCGATCCAGATGCCGGGCCAGGTGCCGATCAGATTCGCCGCGTTCAGCATGCGCAGAACCGGGATCCAGGTGGTTTGCAGCGGGACAATCAACATGGCGATCGCCAGCAGATAAAAGACATTGCGATAGGGCAGGTCCAGCCAGGCGAAGGCGTAGGCTGCCATGGCCGCAATTGTGATCGGTATGATTGTGCTGGGAATTGTGATGATGAAACTGTTTTTGAAGAAGTTGAGAAATCCCGGCTCCGCCAACTGCTCCCGAGTGAATACTTCCTCATAATTCTCCAGTGTCAGCAGCGGATTCTGGATGCCGAGTTCCATCTCAATGGCGCCGGCGAAGTCCGCGGCGGACTTGAACTCGAAACCCCCATCCGGCCGCACATGAATCGAACCGGCCAGCGGCAGTTCTGTGCGCGCGCCCGTGTCAAATACCAAAAGCGGAGCTCCGGCGCGCTCCATGGCATATCCGATTGTGAAAGGCGGATTGTCAACGAGGTCCTGGTCAATCGTCGCTTCAAATGTGCCGACAAAGCTCGCGCGCCGCTCAAATTCATAGCTGCCGTCCTCATAGACGGTGATTTTGCCAGCGCGCGGGACACGTTCCGCTTCCCCAACTGCGTCGACGACCAATTCGCCCTTTATGGACTCAAAGCCTTGTAGCTGGAATTCGGCCGCAAAGGGCGCTTCCGCGCTTTCGATTTCGGTCAAAAAAGCGCCGGAATAGCCGGCTTCTGGCGTGAAATCGTGGGAGCCGTCGGCATGAATTGTTACCGTTCCCACGCCATCAAGCGCGATGGGCTGGTCAAATTCCTCGACGGCGAGCGTGCCGATGATCTGCTGGACGCGGACCAAACCAATTGTGGCGGCCGGTAGGCCTTCAACCGCGTCAGTCAGTAATTCGCCGCTTAAGGAATCGCCGGCGACGATAGTGTTTTCGCCGCTTTCGCCAGACTCAACTACCTGCAACTCCCAAAGCTGGTCGGTAACTGTGCGGGCGCCGCTGGCGATGGTCCACCAGCCGGAGGCGGAAATATCGCCGCGAGTGCGAAAGGAAGTGACAGCCAAGCCCACGGAGGGAACAAGCCATATGATGCCGATGATCAGCAAAATCGCGTGGACGGGTCCTCGCCGTGTCAAGGCGATCAGCGCGTCGGTGGGGCTTGGACGCCGCCTGTTGTAGCTTAGCGATTGCGCGTCCAAAGCGTCCTCATATCTCGCGGCGGACTTGCCGCAACTGATAAATGATGAAGGGCAGGACGAGCAGCAGGAGAATCACCGCCACTGCGCTGCCATAACCGGTTCGATTGTTGTTGAAGGTCTCCCAAAATACGGTGTAACCGATGATGCGGGTCGCGCCGCGTGGCGCGCCCTTTGTCATCACCAACACCAGGTCGATCATCTTCAGCGCGTTGATGATCATGGTGACGGCGACGAATGTCATCGGTCCGCTGAGCATTGGGGCAGAGACGCGCCAGAACAATTGCCAGGCATTGGCGCCATCGATCTTCCCGGCGTCGTGTATCTCTTCGGGAATGGCTTTGTAGGCGGCTGAAAGCACCACGACGGAAAGGCCAGTCCAGATCCAGACGCCGGCGAAAATCACCGCCAGGTTGGCGACTTCTACGCTTCCCAACCAGGCAGTCGGCTGGAAATCGGGGATGATTGAGGCCAGAAACGCGTTGAGGGAGCCCAGGTTGGGATTCTGGTTGTAGAGGAGGCGAAAGATGACCGCGGCAGCGGTGGCGGAGATGGCCATCGGCATGAATACGACGGATTTGATAATCGCTTCGTATTTGACCTTGTCGGATAGCACAGCGACCAAAAGTCCAATCAGGACGACGGCTGTCGGAAATATGATGAGCCAGGCAAAGCTGTTGATCAGCGCCCCGCTGAAGGCGCCGTCTTCGAAACTCAAGAAAAAGCGATCTTCGGTCAATAGTATCCGATAGTTTTCAAGCCCGACGAATTCTTTGGCCGGCGTTGTGATCGTGCCCCGGGTGAAACTCAGTATGATGGTGACGATCGTCGGGTAGACGTAAAAGAGCGCCATCGCGATCAGCGCCGGTCCGGCAAAGAGCCAGGGAATCAATTTGCTGAATCTGCTCGATTGCATATGATGCGTCGCAGTCCGATCGCCGCGGACGGATTTAATGCGCGGAAAACAGCATTGGCAAAAGAGGGCAGTCCAATAGGGCTGCCCTCTTAGCGGAACGTTCTGTCAGGCTATTCGCCGTAGGCGGTATCAGCCACGTCTTCGATGAACTGGGCGACCTCAGCCACCGCGTCGGGATTGGCGACCAGATCTTGCAAGCCGGTGAACATGGCGTCGCCGCCGATGGCGCCCGGCGCCAGGTCGGAGCCGTCAAAGGCGACGAAGGCGGCATTGGCGACCATAGCCGCGGCCATGCCGTCACAAGGCTCGGCGTAGACATCAGCTGACACGTTGTAGTTGGCTGACAATTGCGGACCCGTTTCCTGCGTCGCCATCAGTTCCTGGGCTTCCGCGCCAGCCATCCAGCGCATGTACTCGCGCACTTCGGGCCGGTCGTTATACATCAGCCAGAAGTTGCCGCCCAGCACAACCGAGTTGGCGAACTCTTCGTTGATGGTGGGGAATTGGAAGGAGCCAAAATCATCGGGGCAGGTCTGACCCGGGAAGTTGGCCTCGGCGAAACTGCGCATGAAGCTGGCGAGCGGGAAGAGCCCGGCTTCGCCGTTCATCACGGCGTCCATGGCGCCGATGAAACCGCGGGCGAGCGTCCCGTCCGAGCCGCCGGCCAGGCGCGTGTCGGTCGGCGATACCGCTTCGGCGAAATGCTCCAGCGCGCTGATGACGGTGGCATCAGTCCATTCAACTTCGTGCGTCACAAAGAGCTTGTGGTACATCTCGGGACCGGCGATGTTGAGATAGAGGTTCTCGAAGAAGTCGGTGAGCGTCCAGCCGTCCAAAGCGCCCAACGCCAAAGGCGGTATCCCTTCTTCCGCCAGGATATCCAGGTACTCGATGAACTCGCCCCAGGTTGTGGGCGCGTCTTCTCCGATGTCTTCGAAGACGTCGGTGCGGCGCCAGGCGATGCTCTTGGAGCTGACCGCGCTGATGACGCCGTAGAACTCGCCATCAACCGAACCCAGATCAATCAGCGCCTGACCGTAATTGGCTTGGACGAATTCCTCTGTCATGACCGGATCATCGCCGCTGGTCAAGGGTATGATCAAGCCTTCGCGCGCCAACTCCGCCATGACGCCGGGACGCGGCATGCCGGATACATCGGGCGGGTTGCCAGCGCTGGCCATGATTTGCGGCAGCAAATGGCAATCGCGATCGTCGATATGCTCAACCTCGATGCCGGTTGCTTCAGTAAAGACGGCATTGACGGCGTTGAAGCCGATGCCTTCGGGACCGCCCCAACAAGTTACGACTGTGACTTTGGGGGCGTCCTGGGCGAGCAGGGCTGCCGGCAATAGCGACAGCACGATTAGTGTCAGGAAACCTAAAACGAGAAGTCTGCGCATGACTAGGGTCCTTTCTTGAACTACCTTCATATTGAGGAAACGTCATAAGGCGACATACGCAATGCACCCAGCGGATTGGGCGCTGGTTGGCAGCGTTGCGTCGACCCGAGACTTGCATATACTTTACCGCACCTGTACCTGCGCCGCAAGAAACCTGAGGCGAACGACAGGGCAATCGCTTCAAAATCATAGTCCATCAATATAACACCAATTCAAACCCAAATATAACCACAGAGGCACAGAGGGCACAGAGAAAAGCCATTCAAAATGAAAATTGCGCGCTTTTTTCTACAGATGGTCTTCAGTGACAAGTCACTATCCCCTTTGTTACGCAGATTCAGAGGAGTTTTGTCTTGTAATAAAACTTAAACTTTGGGTTCTTCGTGTCTTTGTGGTGAAAAAAATTTGAAGCGATTGCCCTGAGGCGGACGACGCCCGGCTTTCAGTCGCGTCAACGCTCCGACAGAAACACGGTGAAATCCAGATTCCCCGGCGAGTGACCAAACCCGGTCAAAAGGGCGGCGCATTCGGCGCGATGCTGCGTGCCATGATTGACCACATGCGCCAGGCAATGCCAGAGTATGCGATGGCGCGTTTTGCCATCTCCCTCGTAACTGATAGCGCCGCTGAGAGCTTCATCGCTCAGACCATTGCGATAAGCCCAAAAGGCTTGGCGTTCTTCTGCCCAGCGCGCGCGGATGGCGGGGACATCGGGGAAGTCTTCGGGCTGCAGCCATTCGACGTGTTCGCCAGTTTTCAGGAGGTTTCTCCAGACGTACTCGGCGTCCAGGAGGTGGACCAGCGCCCCGCGCAGGCTCCCCCAGCCCAGATCATTGGGTGCGGTCAGTTGCTCAACCGAGACATATTCCGCTGTATCCAGGATTCGGTCGTTCGCCCAATCGTTGTATTGAAAGAGCAGCTCAATGTCTGCGAAATTCATCAAGTCTCCCTGCTGATATTTATTCGCGGTTGCTGAGGAAAAGTGTGAAATCGACATCGCCCGGCGAGTGGCCGAAGCCGGTGAGCAGAGCGGCGCATTCGGCGCGGTGCTGCGTGCCGTGGTTGACCACATGCGCCAGGCATTGCCACAGGAGCCAGCGGTACTCCGTATCGCCTCGTTGGCTGATCACCGGTCCGTAGAGGTCATCGTCGGTCAGCGAATCGAGGTACGCCCAGAGCGCCTCGTTTTCCTTGTCCCAGCGCTGGCGCAGCGCGGCCATATCCCTGAAGTCCTCATCGTTTAGCAGGTCGCGCGGACCTTCTTCGTCGTTCAGGAACTTGCGCCAGCCAAATTCAGCGTCGAGGATGTGGACCAACGCCCCGCGCAGGCTGCCCCAGCCAAGTTCGTTGGGCGTCGTCAATTCTTCCCCCGTCAGCTTCTCGGCCGCCGCGAGAATGCGCTTGTTGGCCCAATCGTTGTATTGGTAAAGCAGTTTGATGTCATCGGTCTTCATGCTGGCTCCTGTCATCTGCCGCTGTCGGCGTCTAATTGCAAGGGCTTCAATGTTATAATCGTATTGCTTGCGCGAGAGACTCATTCTACCGATGGTTCCATGCCATGACGACCGTGAATTATGACCGGGCGATAGCCTATTACGATGCGACGCGCGACTGTTGATCCGGCGTCGGCTTGAGCGGGACCTCTTTGAGAATGCGCCGCGCGTCGCTCGGGCACTTGATTGACCTGCGAATCGGAGACGAACTTGATTGAGACACTGGCGAGTCTGGCGTTAATCTTGGTATCGGTCTACCTGCTGTCGGTGATAACCGAAGGTTTTTTCATCGTTAGCCTGGATCAGATTTCGCGGCGGTTGAGGCTGTCCGACGAAGTGGCTGGCGCCTCCCTGATGGCCATGGGTTCGTCGGCGCCGGAACTGGCGATTGCGCTGATGGCGCTCTTCACCGGTGGCGGCGCCCATAGCGATGTCGGCATCGGCACGATTGTTGGCTCCGCTGTCTTCAACATTCTGGTCATCACGGGTGTATCCGCGGTGGTGGCGGGCGGCTTGCATATTCATCTCTTCGCCGTTCGGCGCGACACGCTCTATTACCTGTTATCCATCGGCTATCTGGCTTTCATCTTTGTGGACGGCGAAGTGCTGCTATGGGAAGCGATTTTGGGATTGGCGGCTTATATCGTCTATGTCCTGCTGCTGGTCTTTTACAAAGATCCATCCAGGACGGATATGCCCGCGGCGGGCGTCGACAACGCGGTTGAGCCGGAAGGCGCGAGCGGTGATGGCGCCCTGCGTCAAATCGAGTCCGCTATAAAAAAGCTGCTTCGCTTGATCACCGGCGCGCCAGAAAAGAACTACGTCTGGACATTTATTGTCGCCATCGCCTTGATCATCGCCTTGAGTTATATCCTGGTCGAGTCGACCATCGTGTTTGCGGCCGGCATCGGCATTCCGCCGGTGATTGTAGCCCTGACGTTGTTGGCGGCGGGCACATCGGCGCCGGATCTAATCTCTTCCATTGATGTCGCGCGCGATGGGCGCGGCGGCATGGCTGTGGCCAACGCCATCGGTTCCAACATTTTCGACATTTTCATCGGCTTGGGCTTTCCCTGGCTCCTGGCAATCCTGTTCAGCAGCATGGCGTCCATTCATGTGGGCGCGGATGGCTTGTGGATATCGATCGGCATACTCGTCGCGACGACGGCGGTCTTGTACGTACTCTTGCAGAGCCAGCGCATGCTCAGTCGGCGCGAGGGGATCGCTTTGCTGGCGCTCTACCTGGTTTATGTCCTCTACACGCTGTTTTTCAGCGTGACAGTTTGATTAAGGCTCTGTTATGAATGATCGCGACAATGCGATTCATCATCGTCCCGCCCTAGGCTTTGATGTGCTGCAAGCGCCAATCGTCGGCCCGCTGCTGCGCGCCCGCTATGGCCGGCTGGTCATGCAGTCAATCCTGGGTTTGATGGCGCTTGCGCTAATTGTCGACGGCTTTACCGGACCACAGACCGCGGCGCGCAACCTGGCGACGGTGGGACCCTGGGTGCAGTTCCGGGGCATTGCGGTGCTGGTCCTGCTGCTGGCGGGCAACCTGTTCTGCATGGGCTGTCCCTTTACCCTGCCTCGCACGCTGGCGAAGCGGCTATCCCTGCGAGGACGGCGCTTTCCGCAGCGACTCCGCAACAAATGGATCGCGATCATCGGCTTGTTTCTGCTTTTTTCCGTCTACGAATACTTGAACCTCTGGTCCAGCCCCTGGCTGACGGCTTGGGTGGTCGTCGCCTACTTCCTGGCATCCTTCGTTTTAGAGGCGATCTTCACCGAGTCGGCATTTTGCAAATATGTCTGTCCCCTCGGCGCCTTCAATTTCGTTTATTCGACTGTTTCGCCAACTCAGATCGCCGTGAAGTCGCATGATGTCTGCGCGACCTGCGTCGGCAAAGAATGCGTCAACGGCAGCTATGCGCCGCAGACCGCGATTCCTCTGGACCAGATCGCTGTCCTGGGCGCAGATACAACGCGCGAAATCGAGGTTGAACATGGTCCGGGGGGGACGCTGGGTTGTGGCACCGAGCTCTTCGCGCCGCAGATTCGCGGCAATATGGATTGTACCATGTGCCTCGACTGCGTGCGTGCCTGCCCCTATGACAATGTCAGCTTGTTCACACGCGCGCCGGGTCAGGAATTGAGCCGGGGCGACAGTTGGTCCCGGCGCTGGGACCTGTCCTTGCTCGTGATCGCGCTGGCTTTCATGGGCATCTCCAACGCTTTTGGCATGGTGCCGCCCTATTACGACTTGCAGCGCTGGCTGGCGCTGGATCTGGGCATCACCAGCGAGTTTGTGGTATTGCTCCTGATCTTTGGCTTGAGCAATTTGCTTTTGCCGGTGCTGGCAGCGGCAGGCGCGGCATATCTTGGCAGGCTGGTCACTGGCTGCCTGCGCAGGGATTCGATACGCGATACGGTGGCTGCTTTTGCGCCGGCTTTTGTGCCGATCGGCTTCGGCATCTGGTTCGCTCATTACAGTTTTCATCTGCTGACAGGTCCGGGTTTGATCGTGCCCGTCATTCAGGAATTTCTGGGCGCGGCGGGCGATTGGCAAAGCTGGAGCTTCAGCCTGGACCTAACGCTTATCGGCATCGTTCAGTTGCTGGCGCTGATCGGCGGTTTTCTTTGGAGTTTGCGCCTGGCGCAGCAGACGGCGCTGCGCCTCTATCGCCGCCGAGCATTGCCGGGCTTGATGCCTTGGGCGCTGGTATTCCTGCTGATGATGCTGGCCGCCTGGCAGATCTTCAGCCTGCCAATGGAGATGCGCGGCACGCTGGATCTGTTTGGCTAGGTCGGCGCTCCCAGCCATTCACCGTTCCGCAGCAAGGGCTCTGCGCGTCCCCATAACGCCGTGCCATCGCGATTCATAATCGGTTCGCTCGAATACTGCGCCAGGTAGCAACGGCGGTACTTGTCCGTCATGTTGGGACCGCTGCGGTGGAAAGTGCGGCTGCTGAAGACGACGATGCTACCGGCGGGCACGATGACCGGATCACCCGGATCATCGCCTTTGTAGCCGACCTTGTCATTGGTACGATCTTCGACCTCATGGTCAATGATCTCGTCGGTGGCGCCGCGTCCATCGCGGGAATAAGGCAGCACAAAAATGGTGCCATTTTCGACAGTCATATCGTCCAGCGCGCACCAGCACGAGAGATAGGCGCGATGGTAATGACCGACATAGCCGGAATCTTGATGCCAGGCGAATTTGGAATCGGTATCGGCCGCTTTGACCACGTATTGTTCATGGAATAGGTAAGCGGTATCGCCCAAAGTGGCGCGGCAGATGTCCGTCATGAGTTCACTGAAGAGGAATTCGGTCATGATGGGGCTTTCGGCGCTGCGATTGGAAACGAAGTAGCGTTTCTTGTAATGATTGATGCCCTGTGTCGCGAGTCCTTTGGCTTCCATTTCCTTCTCAAAAATACTGACATAGCGCATGCATTCGATGCGCAGCGCTTCCAGAACATTTTCGGGAATGACCGCTTCCAGTACGAAGTAACCGTCCCGGTGATATTGCTCAACTTGTTCAGGGCTAACAACCGGCATCGCTCTGCTCTCCAATCCCTCTTCAATAATCCCATTGTAGGGCGGCGCGTCACAGTGTCAACTGTGTCCAGGTTCGCGCTGCCAAGCATTGGCAAGGGTATCTCGAAACCCGCCGTCGGGGTTATGCGGACGCTGGCGATGAGCTACACTCCTGACGGTTCTTCACCACATTCAAGGTGATCGTAGATGACAGAGCGACCCCATATCGTATTATTCCTGACAGATGACCACGGCGCCTGGGCCAACGGCTGCTACGGCAATCGCGAAGTGCGAACGCCGACCATTGACGCGCTGGCGGCGGCGGGCACGCGCTTTGCAAAGGCTTATACGCCGACGCCGGTCTGTTCGCCGGCGCGCGCTTGCCTCTTGACCGGCAAAACCGCTTCTCAGACAGGTATCCACGATTGGCTGGAAGAGGCCATACCCGAGATCGGCGAGCGGGATTGGCTGGGTGGGACAAAGACGCTTTTCGATTACTTGTCGGGCGCGGGCTATCACACCGGTTTGAGCGGCAAATGGCACCTGGGTCAATCGCATGTAACGCCGAAAGGCGCGGACTATTATTTCGGTTTGCCGGGCTGGCAAGGCGCGCACAACGGCGCCTATACTTATGTCCGCAATGGCGAAATGGTCGAGCTGACTGGCAACAAGTCTCGCTTCATAACCGATCACGCCATCGAATTCCTGGATACGGTTCCCGAAGACAAGCCGTTTTTTCTCAACATCGGCTACATCGCCACGCACTCCCCCTATCAACAGGGAGCGCATGATCCGCTGCAAACGGCGCGCTATCAGGATTGCGCCTTCGCCGACATACCGCCTTGGGACCCGCATCCCTGGGTCAAGAACGAAGGCGGCGGCAACCAACTTAGCGAACAAGACCTGCGCGACCGATACATCGGTTACTACGCCTCAGTGACCGAAATCGACGACAATATCGCCCGGGTCATCGGCGCTTTGAAAACGCGTGGACAGTGGGAGAACACGATCATCATATACACATCGGATCACGGCTGCGCAATCGGGCATCAGGGCTTTTTTGGCAAGGGCAACAGTACGCGCCCGCTCAACATGTACGAGGTTTCACTGCAAGTGCCCCTTATCGTCTCGGGCGGCGGCGTCTCGGCGCAGGTATTGGAAAACTATGTCGACCACTATGATACCTTCCAGACGATCTGCGAGCTTGCCGGTGTCCGGGCGCCGATATCCGAGGTCAATACCGGCAAATCATACGCGCCGCTTTTGCGTGGGGGAACGATCAGTTGGGACAATACGCGTTTCGGCGAATACGGCGATCTGCGCATGATCCGCGACGAACGCTGGAAGCTGGTCTATCGTTATCCGGCGGGTCCGCATGATCTCTTTGATCTGGAGGCCGATCCGCTGGAACGTGACAATCTCTACCATGCCCGTCCAGAGATCGCGGCTGACTTGAAGCGGCGACTGGACGCGTTTTATGCTGAGCGCGAAGTTGCCGCGCTTTCCGGCTTGCGGGTCAAGGAGCAGCCGGCGCACAACGGGCGCAGCGAAGCCTGGCGCGACGGCAGGCGAGAGGCGAGGGGTCTGCAAGTCTACTAGACGATGGGAAGCCAGACCGGGCGGGCGAACTTCGCTTATCCGCTACCCCTCTCGTGCTTCCCATATTTCATGGCCGCTCAAGCGAGACCGCGAGCGAGATCCTGTCGTCGAAGCCGAATTTCTCCAGGCTGACGACTACCTGGCCGCTCGCCGGCATGACAAAAGCCAAGGGCAGTCGATCGGGTACGCCCATGGCGCTGTAGGACATCACTTCCATGCCGTCGACTGTGGCGGTGACAAAGAGATCTTCAACCTGCCCCGATAGCACTTCCAGATTGAGGATCAGCAATTCGTCTTCTTCAGCATGGAAGATGACCAGATCGCGAATGGCTTTGTCGCTAAGGGTGACGATGACTTCGCCATCTTCGAGCTTGCGCGCCGGATTACGGCTCACGGTTATGCTGCCGCTGCCCGTGGCAAACTCGTCAAATGTCGAAACTGCCAGGATGTAAGTATCGTCGCGATCGAATATCAAATTGCTGATTTCAGCGTCAAAGCCGGGACCACTGTCGTCGTCGAAAGCCAATTCGAAGCCATCGGAAGAAAGTACCTGCAATGTGGTGTCCAGGTTGCCGTTGCTGTCGACGGCGAGCGTGAGACTGTCGCCTGTTTTCACCGGCAATTCATAGTATGCCGCCGGAATAGCGGCGCTGAGCGAGAATGGTGCGGCGTTGACGTCGGCGATTTTCACGACGCTTACCGGATCAATGCTCACAACAAAGTCGCCTTCGATGCCCGCTGGATCCGCGAGGGAGGGCGACGGGAAGACCTCCAGGATATAGCTGCCGCTGTAGGGCATCTGCAGCGGACCGATGACCGCTGACTTGCGCCCGCGGCTGTCGTCATTAAAGGCGATCTCGCTGTCGTCGCGATCGAATAGGGCAGCCGCGGGGTCAAAGTCGTCGGATCGCACCGCAATTCTCATGTATTGACCAGCCTCACCATCAAACGTGATCTCGGCGGGACCGTCGGACAGACTGCCTTCGACCATGTCCCCCGCTCCCATTGATACGATGGTTGCCGGCGCCGGGCGTTCACCCGTGGTTGCGGTCAATACCACCGTTGGCTGGTTGCCGCTTTCGCGCATAGCGGTGATCAGATAATCGCCCGGGGCGTCCCCCGCCCCTGTAAGCAGTTCCAGCCGAACCATGCCCGCTGCGTCGGCTGTTTTATTGCTCTTGTAGACGGACTCGCCAGCGAAGGTCACATCAAAATTAACCAGCTCGCCCGGCATCAAGTTGCTCACCAAAATCACGTGGCTCGACCCGATCACCGCGGATTGCGGTTCAATCGTGGCGACGGCGTCGCGCCCGACTTCGCCTGCGTCAAAAGTGATTTCGAGCGTGGCGCTCCCCAACAGGATATCACCTGCAGCGTCGCGTATTTCGACCGTGTAAAGGCCGATGTCATCTTCGGGCGTGCTGCTGACTCTCAAGTTGAATGCGCCCGCCGCATTGGCAGCGCGCGCGGTAGCGTATTCCTCGGCGCCATCCGGATCGAGGATAATCAGCATGTAGTCGTCTTCCGCTTGCAATCCGCTGACCTCAATCAGATGCTCCGAACCGATGGCTGCGCTCGGCGGCGTGATGGAGATTAGGGCGGCTAAGTCCAATTCGGTATCCGCGACCTCGCCAATCGTCAAAGTAGCAGTCGCTACCTCGTCGCCCTCGGCGAAGATTTCGATGTCGTAGCGGCCTTCTTCCATGCCGTCGGGCGCCCTAAAGCGCAAGTTGACCTCGCCGTCGCTCGAGGCGCGCGCTATGACGGTGTCAATCAGCACGCCGTCGGCGGACTTGACTTGGGCGCTCACGCCATCAAAAGCCGAGAGACCGCCCACGCTGATTTCCACCGTGCTGCCCGCTTCAATTATGGGTGGCGTAACGGTGACGACAACCTCCCGCTCAGGCGGGGCGTCAATGGTGAATGCGCCTTCGGCAATCGTTTCGCCTTCGGAGTCGTAAATGGCGATCGCTTGCTGACCAGGCGTATCGCCTTCTTCCGCGAAGACTTCAATCTTGATGATGCCGTCCTTGTCGCTGGCGCGGGCGCGGCGATAGGCAACTTGCTGCGATTCGGTGGCGGTAATCTCTATCGTGTAGCGCGTTTGAGCCTCGAGTTCGGCGATTCTGATCTCGTGCAATGTGCCTATGGGACCGGAGGACGGCGTCACGGTGACATCGCCCGGCAGTTCTTTGCCGGCTTCTTTCGCCGTCAGTTCGAAGGTCGCGCTGGCCAGCGCCTCGCCGTCTTGCAGCACTTGAACAGTGTAACTGCCTGGAAGATCGCCTTCGGTGCTGCCGACGGGGAAACTGATGACGCCTTGATCATCGCTGGTTTCCTCGCTGCTGAAAACGACTTCGCCGTCAAAGAGGAACTCTATCGAGTAAACAGCGCTCGGCTGCAATCCCTCGATCAGAATCATTAGCAGCGCGCTTTCGACAGGCCCCGAATCCGGCGTAATTGTCACGGTCGGCGTCTCTTGCGCCGGCGCGCTAAGCGCGAACGCGGTGAAAAGCAGAGACAGGATAATGAGTCGCAGACCCGAGCGCGGCCGATGCCGCGCAGTCAGGCGCGTTCCAAACAGCGAGATGAAAGATGGCATTTCAAAACCCTTCGTCTGGACCATGCGGACAGCAGACCAAACCATAATCCCATTTTATTCAGTGGCTATGAACAATTATAGGGTGAGCGGCCGCCTGAGTCTCGAATCGGAATGACCAAATATGGGACTGGGCGAAGACAATGCCTCAATTCGCAATCATATTCCGCAACGGTATAATTGGCGCATGAACGAGATTATTGACGCTAATCACAACTGGAACATCGTAGGACATGAGCGGGCGGTGGAGTTTCTGCGGCGTAGCCTGCTGAACGGACGCAGCCGCCACGCCTATTTGTTCACGGGCAGTTCTTCCCTGGGCAAGACGACCCTGGCTCAGACCTTCGCTATGGCGCTCAATTGTGAATCGGAAGATATCGGGAGCCGCCCTTGCGGCAATTGCCGATCCTGCCGCGGCATTGTCAGGGGCAGCGATCCTGATCTGATCTTCGCGCGCGCGGATGAAAGCGGTCGCTTGAAAATCGACGCGGTTCGCGATGTGACGCGCCTGTTGGCGCTGAAGCCTTACGCCTCGCGCTATCGCGTGGCGATGCTGGAAGACTTTGACCAGGCGCTGCCGCAAGCGCAGGACGCTCTGCTCAAGACCTTGGAAGAACCGGCGGAACATGCGGTTCTGTTGCTGCTGGCGGCTCCGACGGAAGGTATCCTTTCGACCATCCGCAGCCGTACACAGATCATAGCTTTGCGTCCCTTGTCATTGGAGCTTGTTAAGGATCATTTGCTCAGCCGCGGCGCAGAAGAAGATCGCGCGGACCTGATCGCTCGGCTGAGCAGCGGGCGCATCGGCTGGGCGCTGGCCGCGCTGGACGATGAATCGCTTCTTGCGTCCAGAGCGACATACCTGGATCTTCTGCGGGACGTCCTGCGCGGCGGGCGGGTGGACCGGCTGAAGATTGCCGGGCAGCTAAGCAGTAAACTGGCGCGGGACAAGGGGCAGTTGCGCGCAATCCTGGACATCTGGCAAACGTATTGGCGCGATTTGCTGCTGGAGTGTTATGAGACGCCGGTGAAGCCCTGCAACAGCGACCGCAAGGATGAGATACGCGCGCTCGCGCTGCGAACGAATCCGGCAGGCGCATTGGCTGCGCTCAATGCCACGCGAAGAGCCGCGCGCGCCCTGGAAACCAATGCTAATGTCAGGCTGGCGCTGGATGTTTTGTTTCTGGCGTATCCGGGTTTGGATTAAGCCCGCTCAGTCGATGGGTATCCAACTGGCCGGTTTCTTCGCCGCTTCCAAGACGGAATCGGGGGACAGAACGATCTTGCCGAAGCCGGGGTTCTTTTCCATCTTTTCGTGCGCTTTGCGCGCTTTGCTGAGGGGCAGCGCCTCGTCAATGGCGGGCTGGTACTTGCCTTTCGCGAAATCCAGGAGAATTGATTCGAAGTCCTTGGTCCGCAGCGAGTCGTAGGAACCCTGGATGCTGAGGTTCTTCAAGTAGACTTCAATCAGATTAATTCGAGATTCGCGGACTTGCCCCGGCGATGCCAGGACCAGCCTGCCCTTGTAGTCGAGCATATTGATGGATTGCGCTAGCCCCTCTGTATCCGAGCTATGCAGGACAAGCGTCGCGCCCAGTTCGCCGGTGGCCACCTTAACTTGCCGCACGAGGTCGCTACCGGCGTCATCCAGGACGATATCCGCGCCGATCTCTCGCAATTGCGCCGCGTTTTCGCTGCCGCTGACAGCGATAACTTGCGATCCTTTGGCGCTGGCGATTTGCACAGCGGCGATCCCGAGCGGGCTTGCCGCTCCCTGAATCACCACGCGATCAGCCTTCTTGATCTTGCCGTTGCCGACCAGCGCCGTCCAGGCATTGGCGAAGGAAGCGCCGGCAGCAACCGCGACTTGAAAGTCCAGGGAGTCGGGCATTTTGACCAATTGATCGGCTGGCACGGCGCAGTACTCGGCGTAACTGCCGTCGCGTTCACGTCCGAGCCCCTCGAAGCAGGCGGCGACGCGGTCACCGGGCTCCCATCCGCTGACATCTTCCCCGAGTCCCGCGATTTCTCCCGCGAGATCATTGCCCAGGATATGCGGCAAGGGCTTGCGGATGATGAAGCGTCCATCTCGAAAGAGCAGGTCACCGGGATTGGCGGATGTGGCGTGAATTCTAACCAGCGCTTCGTCGGGGGCGGGTATCGGCATCGGGCACCGTTCGTATTTGAGCACGCGCGGTTTGCCGATTCGGGCGATGCGCACTGCCATCATCGATTCGCCAAGCTCTGTCATGGGGAAGCCTCTGGAGTGTTTTGAAGATTTGGCAACAGTCTAAACGACGGCGCCAAGACTGTAAACAGCTTATGAGACGCCGAAGCGATTGGCATTGCGTTCCCGCGCTTTGGCGATTTCCGCCGCGCGGTCGCGGGGCGGGGCGCTCGTCTGCAAGCCGTTGAGCAGCGCCGCGGTCGCGGCCGCAATCTCGGCGACTGCCCGATCAAAAGCCGCCTTGTTGACCGCCGCGGGCTTAGGGAAGCCGCTGACCTTGCGCACGTATTGCCGGGCGGCGGCTTCGATATCGTCGACCGTACTGGGCGGATCATAATTGTAGAGCCTTCTTATATTGCGGCACATTGCAGTTTCCCCAAAACTTTGTCCACCGTTCAGATATTCTAGCACGTCCTCAAAGCTCAGTCGCGGTGGAGGGGACCGTTCAGGTTGCGATATGCCGGGGGCATATACTCGCTGAGGTCGTCCAACTCAAGAAAGGCGCGCAGAAGTTCGAAATCGTCGGGGCGATCAGCAAAGCGCTTTGATTTCCAAAGGATGAAAGGGTGCACTTGAAGGCGGGCGCTGCGGAACTCTTCGATTACCAGACGCGCTGTCACGCCGCCGCGTTCGACGAAATTCTGACGGTCAAATTCACGGTAGAGCGGATCGTAGTCGAAGCGAACACGGCGATGCGCGGCCAGCTCCCAGCCCTTTGAATGTCCATCGAGGATCATGTAGCTGGCGCTGAATTGGCCATCGAGCGGGACGCCGACGGAACCTGGATTGAAGATCTGCCAGCGGTCGACCTGCCGCGCCATGGGGATATGGCTATGCGCGCAGATGACTGTGCTTTCCTGAATGCCGCGAAGCCAGCCCGCGACTTCGTCTGTGGCTGTGCCGGGGAAGATCGCCTGCCAGGGATTGTCGGGTACGCCATGGAACACGTGCAGAGGCGGCGCATCGACAAAGCGCAGGGAGAGCGCATCGGGCAGGCAGCTAATCGCTGTGAGCCAGTCGCTGCCCAGTTGCTCGCGCAGAATCGGCGGCAAGCTGAAACTCGACCAGTGATCTGGCGCGCGAATGGTATTGTAGTCGAGCGCGTAAAAGGCGTTGTTGCCGCGGATCAGCGCCCAGCGCCGCTGAAAGACCAATTCCAGCACTTGGCGCGAAAAGGGTCCCCAATTGACGCTGTCGCCGGCCACGACGACCTGATCGACTTTGAACTGGCGCATGTCGTCGATGACGGCTTGCAGAGCGGGCAGGTTGCCATGAATATCGGCGAGCGCCGCGAGTCGGGTCATATCAATCTCTCCTTCGTTCGAGAATGATACAAGCTCGCTTTATCTTTTCATCACCAGGTTCAGTAACCGTGGGGATGGCGGCGATGCCAGTTCCAGGCTGTTTCAATAATCATCTCGAGGCTGTTGTATTGCGTTTCCCAACCGAGTTCGCGCCCGATTTTGTCGCTGTCGGCGACGAGCACGGGCAGATCGCCGGCGCGGCGCGGCGCTTCGTTCACGGGGATGGCTTGTCCGGTAACTTGTCGCGCGCTCTCGATGACTTCGCGCACGGAATAACCGCTGCCGCTGCCCAGGTTATAGACGCGGCTGGCGCCGTCTCTCAAGGCTTCCAGCGCCAGAATATGCGCTCGCGCCAGATCAAGCACGTGTACGTAGTCGCGGACGCAGGTGCCGTCGGGCGTATCGTAGTCGGTCCCGTAAATATCAATGGCGTCGCGCTGCCCCAGCGCCACTTGCAGCGTCAGCGGTATGAGATGCGATTCCGGATCGTGCGCCTCGCCGATATGTCCGTCGGGATGGGCGCCGCAGGCGTTAAAATAGCGCAGGCAGCAATATTTGATGCCGTAAAGTCGGTCCATCCAGGCTAGCAGTCGCTCAGCCATATACTTCGTTTCGCCGTAGACGCTGCCGGGCATGAGGGCTTCTTCTTCGTCAATCGGTATGCGCGCGGGATTGTCAAAGAGATTGGCGGTTGACGAGAGGATGAAGCGCTTGACGTCGTGCAGGCTGGCGCACTCCAATACATTGACGATGGTGTAAAGGTTGTCGCGCAAGTACATGAAGGGTTTCCGCATGCTTTCGCCAACCAGGATTTGCGAAGCAAAATGCAGGATTCCCTCAAACTGATGCGAAGAGAAGGCAATTTGCAGCGCCTCGACATCGTGAAGGTCGCCCACGACCAATTTGGCGTCGGGGTGAACGGCTTGTCGGTTGCCTGTGCTCAGGTTGTCGTAAACCACAACGTCGTAACCGAGTTCGATCAACATTTGGACGACGTGGCTGCCAATGTAACCGGCGCCGCCGGTCACCAAGACTTGCACTATGCTTTGCCTCCCTGCTGCGGGGCAATAGCCGCTATTATAGCGGCTCGTCACCCGCAAACAAAACTGGGCTGCGCTAGCGGGCAGCGGCGCTGCATTGACAAGCGTCGCCGCACTAGGTCTAATCGTGATCGCGACGTCTTTGCGGCTGAATACGTAAGGCAGATATGAGCGACAAGCGTTCGGGTTGGAGCAAAGCCGAGAAAGCAGCGTTGGTCAAGCTGTTGCGGATGGCGTTGATTCTATTGCTGGCGATTGCGGTTGCCGGCACCATAGCGGCGCTGCTGAGTTCGTCCGCAGGCGCGTTTTGAAGCGAACGCGCCGCGAATCGAAGTGAAGAATTCCCCATGAGTGAGCAAAAATTGTACCTGACTGCCGGCGCTGGCAAAGGGCGACTTGACCTGTTCGTGCTGGAGCATCTGGAGGGCTTTTCACGCGCGCAGGCGCAAAAGCTGATCCGCGCGGGTCGCGTGCTGGTGAATGGCAGGGTCGAGAAAGCGGGCTTCCGTTTCAAAGGCGGCGAGCGCGTTGAGATCAATATGCCTCTTAGCGAAGAGGTCTCGGTCGAACCGGAAGATATCGAACTGGAGATCGTCTACGAAGATGAGGATCTGGCGGTGATCAACAAAGCGGCGGGCATGGTTGTGCATCCGGGCCCGGGCAACAGAGGCGGCACGCTTGTCAATGCGCTGCTGGCGCGCTATCCGGAGTTGGCCGAGATGATAGACGATCCCGAAACGGGGGAGCGTCTGGGCATCGCGCATCGCCTCGACCGCGGCACCAGCGGACTGATGGTGGCCGCGCGGAAGAAAAGGATCTTGATGGCGCTGATGCGCCAGTTCCGGGAACGGGGCGTGGACAAGCGCTACCTGGCGCTGTTGGAGAAACGGCCAGAAAGCAACACGGGATTGGTCGACGCGCCGATCGCCCGCCATTCGCGGCAGCGAAAGCGCATGTCGGTTCAGCGCGGGGGCAAGCCCGCCCAGACCGAGTTCGAGGTGCTGGATGACAACTTCCAGGGCGACCGGGCGCTGGCGCGGCTCAAGTTGCTGACCGGGCGGACGCATCAGATCCGCGTACACATGGCTTTTATCGGCTGTCCCGTGGTGGGGGACACGGTATACGGGTACAGGAAGCAGCGGGTGAGGCTCAAGCGGCAGTTTTTACATGCGAGCGAACTGGCTTTTGATCATCCGGGGACGGGCGAGCGGATGCGCTTTGAGTCTGCGTTGCCGGTGGGGTTAAGGGCGGTGATGGCGAAGTTGCGGTAGGGATTCACCACAGAGGCGCAGAGAGGCAGAGGATTTTTTTGAATTCGTGAAACTAAGAAAACCTCAACGCTTTCTGCTCGCAGTCAATACAAGTCGACAATCAGATAATCTCCATTAGCCGGAAAGAATTCTAGTAACAACGTAACGCCCGCTCCCCACGTGCTCATATTCAAAGTCAAAGCGCCGATGCGTAGGTATAACATTGACAAGTCTTGACTCTGGCGGTGGATTATCGTTTTCGACTCGGTGGCTTTTAGATATTTCGATATCCATTTCCTGATAGCATGTTCGGTCTAGAATTTTTTCGTCTTCAACCCAGAAGTGTTTCTCGCCCGCTGCGTCATAGATTCTCAGATTTCCTCTTCGATTCTTGACGAATCCTTTCGCTGTCTTTGTGCCCCACTCATACAATCGACGTGCTGCATAAGCATTATCACGTAATAATTTTGGTTGGGAAGTTCGCGAGCCAATATTGCTCTCAGACTTAAATGCTTGTGGGGAGGGAAAAGGTTGGATTCTATCTCTAATCGCGGGAGTTTCTTGCTTTCCTTCTACAAACTCCCGAAATACTTGCCTTACCAGCGGCGCTAACGCATCTAAGAAGCCTATTGGTATGATACCACTTTGGAGCTCCGCCGCGAAGAATCTTACAAATTCTTCCGAAGGCTGCTTGTAATTCGTTTCAAGTATTGAGCGGATGTCATTCTTTAGTTTTACATTAGTCGCATGGTGCACAATCATTCGAGGATTGAGCGCTTGTTTGGTAAGATATTTAAGATTCGTGATTGTTGTCTCATCAAAATCGCTCAGGTCAATTTGCATTACCAACTCTATATCAACAGATTTCATATTATCTACAGGCGCATACAAATGGTAATGCACTCCATCTGTGATAATGCCGATGCGGTGAGTTGGCGGACCTAGATGCCTCGAAAGTTGTTTGGAAAAGCCAGTGCCAAGCGATCGCGTGTTGGTTGTGACCTTGATAAGTACTTTGGATTCATTCTCAACCACGATGGCGTAGTCATATTCCCAGCCGTCCGCGCCAATATACCTTGGCGAGACTTCATTTAGGTTGGAAAGATCATAACCGAGCGCTTGGATAAAGGGCCGGACGGAAACTTGCTTTGCAGCTTCCTCAGTTTTGATAAGGTGCCGCTGTTGTTTAAGACTGGCTGAAATCTTCCGTATGCTTTCGAGTAAACCCATGTTTGTCGACTCAATGAATTATTCCCTTTAACTTCTGTGATTTTAACATATCCATCATAAAGATGCTTTTCTCAGTAATACTAAGAAAGTTATGACTAACACTGCCGTATGAAAGAAATTGACAGGATAATCGAAAAGTTGCACGGGCGAGCGGATGAGGTTTGAGAGCGAGTTGCCGGTGGGGTTGAAGGCTGTGATGGAGAAGTTGCGCTAGGGATTCACAACAGAGGCGCCGAGGGTCGCGTAGACACTGACCGCCGGGGAGACTTGCTCGCGCTGTGCGAAACTCCCCTTCTCCAATGCGTTGAGGAAGGGGCCGGGGAATGGGGTTAGCTGGCGTGAATTTCGCACTACTTACTTGGTTCTACTGAGGGCACAGAGAGATTATGATTTGGCGCTTTTGAGTACACGGCGCAAGAACTCTTCGTCAAATCGTAAATCGTTGATAGGGCGTAATTCCCCTGATGCGGGATCACTCAGTTCCCAGTACGTCATGCCGTTTACGTAATAGGTGGCATCTGGATCAATAGTCATTCGGGATCGCTTTCCCGCTTGCAACGGCGTCAGCCATTCGTCGTCAAATCGGATTATGGCCGCGGCGCTGTGCAGCATACCAAATAGAGACAGCCGCGCTTCAAAGCTGTGTTCCTGAAATGTTGCAAAAACCGGAACTTCTACGCTTCCATCAAGCGAGTATTTTGCCAAAAAGCTTGTTTTCTCAAGCCATGTCGAATCGTCAGGATTCGACGAAATCGGCGTCTCTTGCGGCCCTTCGTGAGTTTGAGAATCCGTTCTTATACCTTGCACACGAATAAACTCTTTCCACTCTTGATTGACCAGTTGTGTCAACTCTGTACGCCGAGACTCGTCAATCTTCTCTGGCTGAATCAATTCTAGGAGAAAGTTTATAGTTCTGTGCGAGAGTGGTTCAAACTCGGCTTTCAATGCACGGCGGACCCTCTGTCTATCCCTCGCCGACCGCGCAGCCTGAATGGCTTTGTTCTTCTCAAAGCCCGTTCGAGTAAACTGTTCCAATACATCAACAAACGTCTCGTCAAGATTCTGCAAATCAAGTGTAAGAAAGGGCTCGTCGTCCATGACGTTGTCCATTTCGAGATCGGAGAAAAAGCGGAAATTCAGACCGTTAGTGAGTATGCCGAATCTGACGTCCAGCTTGGTGCTAAAGTAACGTCTAAGCTGAGCAGCATGTTGATTGTCTAGGGTTGCGCCAGCGTATTTCACTTCGACCAGAATAACGGCTTTGCCATCTTGCTTTAGCGCAAAGTCCACTTTTTCGCGCTGGATACCGACATCGGCCGTGAATTCCGGCTCGACGTGATTGGGATTGTGTACGCTGTATCCAAGCACTTCAAAAAAAGGCATCACCAAGAATTGACTTGTGCTGGCCTCGCTCCGTCTGGCTGGAGGCAGTCTCCATTCAATTTCATCAGCAAGTTCACGCAATTTTTTGGCTAATTCCATCGATACTTTCCCTAATCGGCACACTCATCAAGTTAGCAAGATTCTAACACATCTGCCCTAACACTGCTTTTCTCTGTGCCCTCTGCGCCTCTGTGGTGAATCCCCGCGCCTCTGTGGTGAATTATTGAACTATGCTATACTCCCCACCATGCAAACCACGACCTACCAACCCACAGCTTTCCACCTGATGACCAAGCCGCGAGGCGCCATCTGCAACCTCGACTGCAAATACTGCTATTTCCTCTCCAAAGAACGGCTCTATCCCAACAGCGAGTTCCGCATGTCGGACAACTTGCTCGAGGAATATATCCGCCAATATATAGAAGCGCAGCAAGTGGATGACATCAACTTCGCCTGGCAAGGCGGCGAACCGACGCTGATGGGCGTTGAGTTCTTCCGGCAGGCTGTCCGCTATCAACAGAAGCACAAGCGACCCGGTATGAAGATCACTAACGCGCTGCAGACCAATGCCGTGACCCTCGACGACGAATGGTGCCAGTTCTTCGCGGAAAATGACTTCTTGCTCGGCGTCAGCCTGGATGGTCCGGCCGACATGCACGATTTCTACCGGGTCGACAAAGGCGGCAAGCCGACCTTCCACCGCGTCATGGCGGGCATCGAATTGCTGCAAAAACATGGCGCCGAATACAATATCTTGACCACCGTGCACGCCGCCAACGAAGGGGAGGGCGAGCGGGTTTACAAGTTCTTGCGCGACGAAGTCGGCACCAGGTTCATGCAGTTCATCCCCATCGTCGAGCGCGACAACGAGACCGGCTATCAAGAAGGCGACCAGGTCACGGACCGCTCGATCAGCGCCGCTGGTTACGGCCAGTTCTTGATCGACATGTACGAGGAATGGGTGCGGCGGGATGTCGGGCGCGTTTTCGTGCAGATCTTCGATATCGCGCTGGCGGCCTGGACGGGCGCGCCGCCGGGCTTGTGCATCTTCGACGAGACCTGTGGGCTGGCGCTGGCGATGGAGCATAACGGCGATGTTTATTCCTGCGATCACTATGTCGAGCCGGACTACAAGCTGGGCAATATCATGGACATCCCGCTCAATGAAATCGTGGTTATGGAAGAGCAGCGCGACTTCGGTTTGGCCAAGCGCGATACGCTGCCGCAGTACTGCCTCGACTGCGAGGTCAAGTTCGTCTGCAACGGTGGCTGTCCCAAGAATCGATTCATCACCACCCCGGATGGCGAGCCCGGCTTGAACTACCTTTGCGCGGGCTATCGCGCCTTTTTCAATCACGTAGGTCCCACGATGAGCTTCATGGCGCGCGAGTTGTCACAGCGGCGCCCGCCGGCCAATGTCATGATGATGATGGCGCGTCGCGATGCCGAGATGGGGGCGGCTTTCGCCAAAGCCGGGCGCAACGATCCCTGTCCCTGCGGCAGCGGGCTGAAGTTCAAGCGCTGTCATGGCCGGCGGCGGAAGTAGCTGATGACAAGGAGCGCATTCAGTTACAATGGAGTAGACCGAGCGAGGGTGGGGTAGCATGGAAGAGCCGACAAAGGAACTGAAAGTTCCCGCTGCGATTTTTGAGCGCGCTGAAGCCATCGCCAAGGAGACCAACTGCACTGCCGAGTCTGTGCTGCTGGAAGGCCTGGGTATGCTGTTTAGCCCGGTTCCGGAAAAAGTTGAGAACCGAGAAGCATTGTCCGGCTTCAGCGATGAGCGGCTGTGGATGATGGTCCAGCAGCGGCTAACGCCCAAACAGGATGCCCGCTTGCGAGAATTGGCGGACCGCGGCAACCGTGGTGTGCTTAGCGACCGAGAAGCCACAGAATTGGAAGCCTGGGTCGCGCGCGTCGATAACCAAATGCTGCTCCGTTCAAGGGCGCTGCTCCTTCTGAAGCGGCGCGGTCACGATATTGACCATTACTTTGAATCCGCGGTGTAGTAGATGACTCGCGTATCGAGTCGTCTGCGTCGGCAAATTGCCGAACGCGCCCGTCACCTTTGTGCGTACTGCCAAACTCAAAGAAAAATCGTAGTCTCAATGCAGATTGACCACATCATACCGCAAGCTGCCGGTGGTCAAACAGAACTGGACAATCTCTGCCTCGCCTGCATCGGCTGCAATAGCTACAAGCGCGATTATCTTTCTGGCATAGACCCTGATACGGGAAATGAAGCGCCACTCTTTCATCCACTGCAACAGAATTGGCCCGAGCATTTCCGTTGGAGCGATGACGGCTTGCGCCTGATTGGCTTAACCGCGACCGGGCGCGCGACAATCAGCCGGCTGAGAATCAATCGTTCCGAGATGGTGGATTCTCGTCGGGAATGGGTAGAAGCGGGCAAACATCCGCCGATTCGCTGAAGTCGGGTGCGCCTTCGCCAAAGCCGGGCGCAACGATCCCTGTCCCCGCGGCAGCGGGCTGAAGTTCAAGCGCTGTCATGGGCGGCGGCGCTAGAATCTCCCCTCTTCAAACCAATATTTGGTCTTTTGAGATTCTTACTGCTCCAGGTCAGCGATCATGCGTCGGATTACTTCGTTCGGGATGTCAGCGCGTTCCGTTTTGGAGTAGACGATGAGGAGCAATACAAGCGTTGCCTCTCGTTCGTAATAGATGACACGAAACCCACCGCTTTTGCCGCGCCGCGCGGAGCGGTTCGGCAGGCGAACCTTGTATGTTGTGTATCCGATTCCAGCCAGCCTGAGCCCCGGTCGCGCGTCCTGCTCAAGCTGCGTTGTCAGCAGGTCAACGTCGATCTCTAAAGATGGAAATCTACGAGCCAGCCGCTCTGATTCTCTCTCAAATGTCTTTGTGGTCTCGACCAGCGTCGTCATCTTCGGTCAGCATTTCTCGGAGCTCGCGCAAGAATTCTCGCGCCGGGCGGGTTCGCCCAGCTTTCACATCCTCAATACTCTTGCGCAGCAATTCCACAAGCTCTTCCGTCGTCGGCTCGTCATCGTCCATGGCCGCGTCGAATGCTTTGTCCTTGTCTATTACCTTGGCGGCAGTCTTGCGATCCGAGGGCGCCATTGTTTGGTCCTTCCCCTTGACACTCACCATAAAGATACCACAATGCCATTATAGAAACCATAAGTCCTGGAGGGCTATCACATGGGGAAGCAAGTCATCTCAACAGGAAACGCGCCGGCCGCGGTCGGCGCTTACTCGCAAGGCATCATCGCTAATGGATTCCTCTTCACCGCCGGGCAAGTCCCCCTGATCCCCGGCACGTCGAATCTGGCTGAGGGCGGTATCGAGGCGCAGACGCGCCAGGTAATGAACAACATCAAAGGCGTACTGGAAGCCAGCGGCAGCAGCATGTCGGGCGTGGTCAAGACCACCGTGTTCCTGGCCGATATTGACGACTTCGACGCCTTCAACGCGGTCTACGGCGAATACTTCCCCCAGGATCCGCCGGCGCGAACGACGGTGCAGGCCGGCGCTTTGCCCATCGGCGCTTTGATTGAGGTCGAGGCAATCGCATTGCTGGAATCATAGGCTACTTGCTTCCCAATCGCTCTGCTATACTTGCTTCTATTGATCTGGACAGCTAGAAACCGACGGAAACACCTCAATGATTGATGTCAATCAACTGCGAAAAGGCGCCACCTTTACCCAAAATGGCAACCTCTACCGCGTGATGGAATATCGCCATCACAAACCGGGTCGCGGCAAGGCGACCATCCGGGTGACGGTGCGAGACTTGCGCTCCGGCTCGACTACGGAAATGACCTTTAACTCCGGCGAGCGCGTGGAAGACATCCGCGTGGAAGCCAGCAATGTGGAATACCTCTACGCCGATGACGATTTTGTCACCTTCATGAACATCGAGACCTACGAGCAGCCGCAACTGAACCGCGCGATTTTCGGCGATGATCTCAAATACATCAAGGACAGCATGGCCATTAAGCTCTTGAGTTTTGAGGGCGAGATCATCGATTACGAATTGCCCAAGACGATGGAATACGAGGTGGTCGAGGTCGAAGCGGCTGTGGCGGGCGATACAGCCAACAGCCCGACGAAAAAGGTCAAGCTGGAAAGCGGCTTCGAGGTCAGCGCGCCGATGTTCATCAACGTGGGCGACGTGGTCAAGATCAACCTTGAAGAAGAGGCATACATCACGCGGGTGAGCAAGTAGCTCAGGGAGACAAGTCCGGCACGATCACGCGGAACAGCAGATAAATGTCCAGCGCGAACAGGCACATCATCGCGAACGAGGTCAACCAGCGCGACTGCTCCCATCGGGCGAATATCCGCGCGCGCCAGGCATCAATCCCGGCGACCAGGCTCAAGGCGATCGGTATCAGCGCCGGGAAAAGATAGCGCCCCTGCCACTGCAGGAATTCGAAGTTGTAATAGATAAACGCCAAGAGCACAATCAGGACCGCCGCAGTGAAGATGATTCTGATATGTCGGCGCTCGATCATGTCACTGTTTTCGGGAGCGGGGGACGAACGCGCCGCCAGCGCATTTCCCGCCAGTCCGGCTAGCGTCAAGAGCGCGAATCCGCGATAGATCCAGCCCCCGAGCACGCTGTCCAGCGGCAGCGCCATCCAGCCGAATTGTCCCCAGAAGCTCTTGAAGGTCACAGCGACGAGTTGCCGCGCGTAGTTGATCCATCCATGCTCGTCGACATAATCTATCGTTCTCGGTTGGTCGGCCACGACGGCGTCATGCGCCGCCAGACCCAGAAAATCCGGGAAACCGTAGACGCTGATGTTGCGCAGCCACCATCCGCCTCCGATGACCAGTGCGACAAGCGAGAAGGCTGCGATCCGTCCCGCCAGTGCGGAGATCGGTTTTTCCCGCTTGGTCCAAGCCAGGGATATCGCTAGCGGGAAAAGCGGAATCAAGAAATAGATCGTGACCTTGCACAGGATCGCCAAGCCAGTAATCAGTCCGAATTGCCAGATCGGGACCCCATTCCCTTTTAGGTAACGGATCATCCACAGCAGCCCAAAAGCTACAAGGGCTTCCGCCAGCGCGTCGTTGTTGACCGCGCTCATCATCGCCAGGTGCTGCGGCAGGAAGGCGACAAGCGCCATCGCGCCGAGGGCGATCTGAGGTTGCTCGGGCAGCGCATGCTTGCCTATCGCGTAGCTGAGGACGACCGTTGTGGCGCCCAACAAAACCGAAAACAGGCGAAGCGCGAGCAGGCTGCCATTGCCGAGTTTGTAGACCAGCGATGCCAGCAAGTAATAGAGCGGCGGGTGATGATCTTCGTATTGGATCGTGTAAAGACGTTCAAGCGACTCCGGCGCGAATCTGGCTGAGGTCAATTGCCCGAGGTAGTCGCTCTGCCAATCGCCGATCTCGACGCGCGGGCAGCAGCCTTTTTCCGCCACTTGCCGAACATAGTTGTAATGCGCCGGCTCGTCAGGCGCTTGCCAGGGCGGCGTATAAATTGCGAAGAGCGCGCCGGCTATCAGGTAGCCCGCGAGTATGGCTAGGAAGAGCGCGACTTCGGGGCGGGAGCGGGTCATCACAAGGATTTTCTACACAGCCTTTGACAGTCCCGTATCATGGCATAAACTCGTTTTTTTTCCACGCCAACTTATCCGCGCCAGCGCGTATCCGCATATAGATTTTGAGTTATACTAGGTCAAGTCCGACGCAGCAGACTTGAGGCGGCAATGGGTGAAAACGGGATGAATGTCGTATCTATTGGTGGCGGCCTCGGCGCGGTCCAGGTGATGCAAGGCTTGAAGAGCCACACCGACCAGTTGACCGGCATCATTGCTGTGACCGACACGGGACGGAGCACCGGCATCGTCCGTGAATTCGCGCAGATCCCCGCGCCCGGGGATATTCGCAATGCACTCGCCACGCTCAGCGCCGATGATGGCTCGCTGCTGTCGCGTGTCATGCAGCATCGGATTGTGGCCCCCGGCGATCCCAAGCTTGACGGCATGGCATTTGGCAATCTTTTCATCGCGGCGCTGACGCAAATGTCGGACAGTTTTGTCAAAGCGATACAACAGATCAGTGATTTCCTTGATGTCCAGGCCGACATCTTCCCGGTGACAGAAGAGAATACACATATCTGCGCGGAGTTGATGGACGGGACCATCGTCGAAGAAGAGTTCAACGTGCGCCAGTTGGACAAAGCGGCTATCAAGCGCATCTTCGTCCAAAACCCCGAAGCGACGGTCTATCCGCCCTGTATCGACGCGCTGCGAATGGCCGATTTGATCACCATCGGGCCAGGCAGCTTGTTCACAACCGTGATCGCCTGCCTGGCCTTCAAAGAGATCGCGCAGGCGATTCGTGATTCTTCGGCGCTTAAGGTTTATGTCTGCAATACCACGACGCAGCCCGGTCAAACCGACGACTATTCCTTGTCGGATCACGTTCAGCAAGTGGTGTCTTATTTGGGCTTGGGCATCCTCGATTATGTTGTGCTCAATTCGACGCAGCCCAGCCCGGCGCTGATGGACCTCTATGCGCGCGAGCAGGTCAACGTTCTGTTGCCTACGCCAGACGAGATTCACAAAATCAAAACGATGAATGTCACGCCAGTGCTGGCCGATGTCGCCGATACGGGTTCGGGCAAGCGCGCGCTCTGGCAGAAGCAGGACACCATCCGCCACAATCCGGAACTGATCGCGGCTATCTTGCTGAACTTGATGAGCGAGCGGCTGGCGGTCAAGACGGCGGGTTAGGTCGCGGACTCTGGCAGTTGTGGCAAATCCATCTCGTCGCCGGCTTGCAGTTCATTGCTTTTGCTGAAGTTGTCTATTTTGACGAACTTTCTATCTAATTGCCTTGTTCGCGTCCCTGTCAAAGCATGAAAGTCGTCGTGCATCCCTTTAAATCTTCTTTCCAGCTTATCCATTTGCCCGGTATATTTTTCCCACTCCTTGCGAATGTCATTGACTACATCGACAATCTCCTGCGAACGCTGCTCAATGTTGAAGTTCTGCGCCGCCTGACGTATTACTGCCAAGACGATGTAGAGGGTCAGTGGCGAGCACATGATGATCTTTTGCTTGAGCGCATTGTCGATTATTCTCTGGTCTTCTTCGTAGATGAAGCGATAGACTTGCTCGTTGGGTATGAAAATCAGTACGCAATCCAGCGTCCCCGTCGCGATATAACCTCGCTTCTGGATTTCCGTAACCCGTTGGTCCACATCGCGCAGGAACTTCCGGCTGAATTCCTTCCTTTCCGCATCGTTTTCCGCCTCGATATAACGCAGATAATTGTCCAGCGGAAACTTGGCATCCATGTTCAGCGATTTCTGGTTAGGGAACAGAAATGTGAAATCAGGACGAGTGCCTGCTTCGATTGCCGACTGCTTGATGTAATTTACCCCCTCGACCAAGCCCATAAAATTGAGCATATCCTCCGCCATGCGTTCGCCCCATTGCCCGCGCGCGCGATTGTCCGCCAGCGCATTTTGCAGCGAAGAAGTCGTTGAAGTCAGGCTCTTCAGCTGTTCGTCAAGCGCGCTGTACTGCGCTTTTCGGTCTGTCTGTAAATCTTGAACCAGCCGCTCGACCTTGCCCAGCTTGACATCCATATCCGTTAATCGCTGATCAATCAGTTCCTTCTTGCTATCGAGTTCCTTGTTATGTTCCTTTGTTTGCGTTTCGGATTTTTCGGTCAACTGATTCAAGTAGCTCTGATTCGATTCCTTGAGGTTCGCCGTCGATTTGTCCAGGACATCGGCGACTTTTGTCTGGCTCTTCTCTAGCTCAGTCGGCACGGTCTTCAGCGTTTCGGACATCTGCTGCAGTTGCTGGTCGATGAGTTCTTTCTTCGATTCAAGTTCGGTCGCGTGCTGCTCTGTCCGCTTATCCAACTCACGATCAGCCAGCGACAGGAATTCTTTTTGGTTGCTCGTTAGCGCTTCCGAGGACAAGCTGCCAAAAGACTTTTTCATCTCCTCCAAAACTGCCTCGTGCGATGATGCCTGCTCTTGAAGTGCCTTCTCAAAGGTTTTATTCAAGTTCCAACGTGTCAGCAGCACGAAACTGACACCGAATCCGAGACCGACCAGCAGCCCAATCGCAATACTGAGTCCATCCAGATTAGCCAATAGCGCAGCTAACTCGTTCATCGTTTTCTTCCCTTTGCTTTCGCGAGAACTTCCGCTTTCCAAGTCTTTGCCAAGAAAGATTACGAAACCTTTAGAGAGCTGTCAATGTCGCGTCCGGGTACTCGCCTTTGCGCCTATATTCCCCCATGTTATAATACGCCCTGTTATTGGTTTTGCCGAGACAATCATCTGCCCGCAACCAATTTGCAGGTGAGAGAAAGGGCGTCACTTGACTTCGCTTGTTTTGACTGTCAGAGAGACCCTCCGCTACCGCGGCGCGATCGGGCAGTGGAGTTGGGTCTTGCATCGCCTGACCGGCGTCGGTGTTGTGCTTTTCCTGGCGCTGCACGTGATCGATACCTCCTGGGCGGTCTTTTACCCTGCTTTATATGTCAAAGCGATCGCCGCCTATCAATCGCCGATTTTTACGCTCGGCGAGTTTGGCTTGGTTTTTGCGGTGGTTTATCACGCCTTTAACGGGCTGCGTATCGTCATCTTCGATTACCGGCCCGAGCTTTGGCGCTATCAGTCGGGGGCGGCCGTCGCGGTACTGATCGTGACCTTGCTGGTGCTGGCGCCGGTATTCCTGGGCATGGCCGGGCATGTGGTGGATTTCTACGTCACGGAACAGTCCATCGCTGGTGACAAGCTGCTTGACGTTGTGGTTTTCTCCATCATTGAACAATTGCCCTTTATCGCTGGATTCGTCGGCGCTTTGGCGGCCGCGATCGTACTGGCGGCGCTCTACGGCATGATCCGTGATGGCGGCTCAACCGTAGCTGGCAAATATCCGGAAGCGAGCCCGGTCGAGCGATTCTGGTGGGCTTTCATGCGCCTCAGCGGGATTTTGATCCTGCCCCTGGTCTTCGGGCATCTGGCTTTGATGCACGTCGTGCAAGGCGTCTTTGATATCACGGCGGCTCAACAAGTGGCGGGTACGCTGCAAGAAAACGGCAGCATCGGTCCCGTGCCAACCGCGGTAGAATTCGTCTATCACCGGTGGACCTATACAGCCTGGGGCGTTTTCGTCTGGCGCGTTTATGATTTGTTCTTGCTGGTATTGGTGACCTTGCATGGTTTTAATGGTTTGCGCTATGTTTTGACCGACTACACCAGCTTCCACCCCTTCGCTCGACGCGTATCTTCGGCGCTTTGCACGGTGATTGCGGCGGTGTTGTTGGCGGTTGGCGCGGCGGCGCTCTTTGTGCCGATCGAGAAAGACATTGTAGGCGAAGCGCTGGCGGCGACAGCGGAGATCTACGAGTTGCGCGGCGAGGAAGTGCCCGCGGAACTGAAAGCCTATCTGGCGGGCGCCGTCGAAGGCGAAGCGGAAGAATAATAACTGAACTTGACGGTAATGCGACTGTGTCGGCTATGAGCGCGGCGTGGCGCGTCCCGCGCGGGGGCAATGGATGAAAGTTCACAAACACGAAGCGATTATTGTGGGGGCGGGCGGCGCCGGATTGATGGCGGCGCTCTATGCCAGCAAAGCCGGCGCGGATGTCGCCGTTGTCAGCAAGCTTTACCCCACCCGCAGCCACACCGGCGCAGCGCAAGGCGGCATTGGCGCGGCGCTGGGCAACCTCGACGAGGACAAGCCCATTTATCACACGTACGATACCGTCAAAGGCGGCGATTACTTGACCGATCAGGCGGCGGCGAAGATCCTGGCGGAAAACGCCGTCGACGCCGTGATTGAACTCGAGCACATGGGCTTGCCCTTTGACCGCACCTCGGAAAAGCGCATCAGCCAGCGTCGCTTCGGCGGGCACACGCGCAACTTCGGCGAAGAACTGGTGCGCCGCGCTTGCCATGCCGCGGACCGCACCGGTCACATGATCCTGCAGACGCTCTACCAGCAGTGTATCAAGAACGAGGTTCACTTCTTCGACGAATTTCAGGTCGTCGACATGATCGTGGTCGATGGCGCGGTCGCCGGCGTCATCGCGATCGAGTTGGGCACGGGCGAGTTTCACATTTTCCATGGCAAAGCCAGTTTCTTCGCCTCGGGCGGCTGGGGGCGCTGCTGGTCGGTTACCAGCAATGCGCACGCGCTGACCGGCGACGGCGCCGCAATCGCTCTGCGTCGCGGGGTGCCGCTGGAAGACATGGAATTCTTCCAATTCCATCCCACTGGCATTTATCGGATGGGCATTTTGATCACCGAAGGCGTTCGCGGGGAAGGCGGGGTCTTGATCAACAGCGTGGGCGAGCGGTTCATGGAACGTTACGCGCCCAGCGCAAAAGACCTGGCCAGCCGCGATGTCGTCAGCCGCGCGATTTACCTGGAGACGCGCGAAGGCCGCAGCATCAAGAATCGCGGCTATGTGCACCTGGATATCCGCCCGGGCACGGTCAACCGTTATTTTGCGGAAGAAGGGCGGGATCGGGGCGATTTCATCGACGACGCCACTGTGGAGCGCAAGCTGCCCGACATCCTCGATTTTTGCCGAACTTATCTGGGCGTTGATCCGGTCAAGGAACCGATGCCGGTACAGCCAACCGCGCACTATGCCATGGGCGGCATTCCTACAAATGTCGATGCCGAAGTCGTGATTGACGCGGGCGGCACGGTGATGCCGGGCTTGTACGCGGCGGGCGAGACCGCTTGCGTGAGCGTTCACGGCGCCAACCGGCTGGGCACCAATTCGCTGGTTGATCTGGTTGTATTTGGTCGACGGGGCGGCATGCGCATGGCGGAATTCGTCAAGGAAGCTGATTGGAAGGCGCTGCCAGCCAATCCCGAAGGGGAGATCCGCGCTGAATTCGACCGCATCCGCAATTCAACCGGCAAGTCGCGCTCGGGAGAATTGCGCGCCAAAATGCAAGAAACCATGATGGAGAACATCGGCGTCTTCCGCACGGGGGAAACCATGCAGAAGGGCATTGATGACCTGGCCGAATTGCGGGAGCGATTCTACACCGACATTCAGATTGACGACAAAGCGCGTATCTTCAACACCGATCTGATGGAAGCCTGGGAATTGGGCGCATTGCTCGATCTGGCGGATGTGACCGCGCGTACAGCCATCGAGCGGGAGGAAAGCCGCGGCGCGCACAGCCGCGAAGACTTCAAGGAACGCGACGACGAAAACTGGATGGTACACTCATTGATCTCGCATAACGGTAAACTCGCGGATCCAAGCTATACGGTTAGCTTTGACAAGCCGGTCGATCTGTCGCTTTGGGAAGAGGAGATCGCCCAGGGCATACCCGAGGATAAGCAGAAATTCCGTCCCAAGGCGCGCGTTTATTAGCTGCAATAACTGAATTGATGGAGAGATTCGCATAATCGGAATGAACGAGCGAACATGCGTCAAGTGTAGAAAACAAAAACGGATAAGCGAATTTGAAGGCGTGTCAGGCAAGCCGCCAGATGTTTGTTATGCGTGCTGGCAGAAGGTAATTCAGGAGCGAAAGTATGGGGCAGGGCATTCGCCCTATAACGAGGGTCACGCGTCCGCTTTTGTCATTGAATCAAAGATGATACTATTGGCGATTCTTGTCGTTGTCGTTATTGTAGGTGGTGTACTTATACATAAGAGTAACCCCTGTAACAACCTATCTCCTGCAGATCACAAGGTCATGGAATATGTTGAACGAAGTTTCGGATCTGTAAGTCTTTCCAAGATTTCAGAGTCGACAGGGTTATCAATGATGACAATCTACGCTTCAGCGCAACGATTGGAAGAATGCGGACGAATCACAGCCTCATGAACCAGATAGGTGGTCCAAATCTGAAGGTCACATTTCGAATCAAGCGACAGAATCTCAAAGCGCCGGGCGAAGTGAAACCCTACTGGCAGGTCTTTGCCCTGGCTGGTGTTGAGTAGACCGATATGATGGATAGATCGATTGTGAGAATCATCGTTAAGCAAGTTCAACTCTTTGGCTTGATTCTTCATTACCTTTATTTGCGCCTTCGCTACGTGCAATTACATATTCATTTTTATCTCCTCAAAGCAGCGGGAGCGGCGCTTGTGGAAGCCGTGAAAATGGAATACTTCATCAAATACTTGTCAAAATACGAGCGCGTCATTTTTGCGACATGTATTGCGGTCTCAATCTATATCTTGATACTTATCATGCTTATCCGCATGTAGACTGGACGTGAACGAATGGACGTAACCTTCAGAATTAGACGGCAGAACCCGGAAGTTCCTGGCAGAGAAAAGCCTTATTGGCAAGAGTTTGTCCTGTCAGACGTTGATCCCACCGATCGCGTCCTGGAGATGCTGCATCGCATCAAATGGGAGCAGGACGGGTCGCTGTCGCTGCGGCGGTCCTGCGCGCACGGCGTCTGCGGCTCCGATGCCATGCGCATCAACGGCGTCAATCGCCTGGCTTGCAAGATGCTCATTCAAGATGTCGGGGAACGGGTGCAAATCGAGCCGATTCTGGGATTGCCCGTGATCAAAGATCTGATCGTCGATATGGAACCCTTCTTCGACCATTACAAGCGAGTCATGCCCTTCTTCGTCAATGACAATCCGGCGCCGGAGGACGGACGCGAACGGCTGCAGACACAGGAAGATCGAGAGCTCTTTGATGATTCCACCAAGTGCATCCTCTGTGCATGTTGCACGACTTCCTGCCCCAGCTTCTGGGCGAACGGACATTACGTCGGTCCGGCCGCGATCGTAGGGGCGCACCGCTTCATATTTGACACGCGCGATCAAGCCGGGAAAGAGCGCCTTGACGTCCTCAGCGAGCCCGACGGCGTTTGGCGCTGCCGCACCATTTTTAACTGCACACCCGCCTGTCCGCGCGATATTGAGGTCACCCGGGCCATCGGCGAGGTCAAGTTGGCGATCCGCAAAGGCAGTACCGACGGCATTATTCGACCAAATGAGGTACAATAATTTGGTAATTGCCACAATATCTGGTAGACTCTAAGAAATCCTCACCGTACATATAGTTCGTTATTAGGAGGTCAGTATGAAAGTCAACGATTTCCCGAAGAGAAGGTCGGTTTTCTGGTCACGGTTGCTTGGCTTGCTGATCGCCTTCGCCATCATAATCGTGATGGTGGTGGGTGGCGTCAAAAACCTCATGGCCGAGCTTTCCGCGGTCCATGACGAATTGACCGCGAGTCAGCGTGAGCTCGCTGTGACACAGAATGAACTCGTCCAGACGCAAGCGGCGCTGGAGAATGAATCGCGGGCTTTGCAGCAAAGCGCGCAACAGCTCGACGCCGCCTACAACAAGATCCGCGCCTTGTACAACGAGCGGGATCAGATAAAAGCCAGATGGGGCAACTCCCTGCGCGCCTTGCAGCAGCGCAATCAGCAGCTTGTGCTGACTGACAAGGAGTTGCGTGAAACTCAGAAAGAGTTGGAGCGGCTCCAGCAAGCGCCCCAGGTGAGCATGATTGTGACGTCCGAGCGACAATTCAACATGAGCGAGCGGGAATTGTTCGCCGCTTCACAGACGCGCATGGCTGTCGCCAGCGATGCGGGCCTCATGTTCTACGAAGGACAAGAGGCGCTGCATGAAAAGGAAAAGCATGTTTCCTACGCCGAGCGGACGCAGGTGATTATCACGCAGACCTTGCCCGGGCACGATGTGCTGCGCTGCTTGAATGACGCGAGTCTGGGTTGCGGGACGGTCGTCGCGGCGGGCTTTCAAGCCTCGCAGATGCAAGCCTATGCCTATCAGTCGCAGTACAGCGCGATGGAAACGCTCCTGGTGGATGGTCGGCGCGGACGCCGCCCCGGCAGGCGCCGCTAGACCATCATTGCGGCTATTGAGTGTAGATTAGACGCTTACCGCATATAGAGGCGGAGGACCCCAGTTGGGGGTCTTCCGCGTTTTGGAATTTGTCTAGCCTGAATTATTTGGTTCGGGGATTTCATGGCGGGCGACCCATTGGGTCGCCTGTTCCTGTTCTAGGCGCGAAGCCCTTTTTAAGTTGACTGAGAACTTGATCGGCAGCAGCTGACAATTCGGCTGACCGACCGGTATCCAGGAGTTCATATGAATCCACAGCGAGCAGCTATCATCGGCGCCGGGACGATGGGCTTGGGAATCGCCGAATGCTTCGCCGTAGCGGGCTTGGATGTCGTACTCATTGACGCAAGTCCCGAGTTATCCGAGTTTGCCTTAAAGCAACTCGCTCGCCGTGTGCGGGCGCATGTAGACGCGGGTTTGCTCGAGCCATCCGCCCTGGATAGAGCAGCCGCCGTGAGAACGGCAAAGGACCTGGCAACTGCGGTCGCCGATGTCGAGTTGGTTCTGGAAGCGGCGCCGGAAAACATCGACATCAAGCGCGAGGTGCTGTCCATCTGTGACAGCCATGCGCCCTGCGCGGCCATCATCGCGACAAATACGTCCTCATTGCCCATAGATGATCTTGCCGCCTTCGTGGACCGCGATGAGCGCTTCCTGGGCATGCATTGGTTCAATCCGCCGGAATGGACGCCGGCGGTAGAGATCATCCCCTCGTCGCGAACCGATGTGGCGGTTGTCGCACAGTTGCGCGAGTTTCTGCTGGCGATCGGCAAGCGCCCGGCCACTGTCGGCAGCGCCCCCGGCTTCGTGGCTAATCGCATTCAGTTTGCGCTCTTCCGCGAAGCGCTCGCCTGCGTGGCTGAAGGCTTGGCGACGCCGGGGGAATTGGATGAATTGTTGCGCGGCAGTTTCGGTTTCCGCTTGCCATTTTACGGTCCTTTCCAGATTGCGGACATGGCTGGATTGGACGTTTATGAAAGCATCTTCTCGGTGTTGGCGGAAGGCTTGGGATCTGATTGGGAAGCGCCCGAACTGCTGAAAAGGATCGTCGCCGAAGGCCGGCATGGCGCCAAAACTTTGGGCGGCTTCTATGAATACAGCGCGGAGGAACGAGACATGATGCTGCTGGAGCGCGACAAACGTTACGCGGCGCTTAACCAGTTGTTGGGTGAACTGCCGCCGCAGAACTTCACGCCGAGAGGAACCGGTGATGATCAAGATTAAGAGAGTGACGGTGATCGGAGCAGGCACGATGGGGCGACAGATTTCCTTGCAAATCGCGCGAAACGGCATTCCGGTCGTTTTGTTCGACATCGACGATGCCGTGTTGGGGGACGCCAAGGCAGCTCAAGAGCGAATCGTCGCTGATTGGGTCGCTTCCGGCGTCGAAGCGGAGGACGCGAGCAGCGCGATCCTGGGAAACTTGCGCTATGAGGCGGATCTTTCCGTCGCTACCCGCGATGCCGATCTGGCGATTGAGGCGGCGCCGGAGCGGCTTGAACTCAAACGGAAGGTGTTCAAGCAAATCGACGGTCTGGCGCGCGAAGGCGCGATCATCGCCAGCAACAGTTCGTCGATCCGCGTCAGCGCTCTGGAAGACGCAACCGAGCGCCCGGAACAGGTGGCGAATCTGCATTTTTATCTGCCAGTTTGGGATAGCCCGATGGTGGAAATTGGCGGCGGTAGTTGTACGCGCGACGATGTGCTGGAGGCGCTGTCCGCATTCGCGCGCGCAATTGGCGTCTTGCCACTGCGCGTGAGGCGGGAAAGCACGGGCTTCATTTTCAATCGTGTTTGGCGGGCGATCAAAAAAGAGGTGATGAAAGTGGCCGATAGCGGCGTCGCCACGGTGGAAGATATCGACCGCGCCTGGATAATCAAATTCGGACGCGAGCAGCCGCCTCCCTTCGCGCAGATGGATCGCATCGGCTTGGACGTCATCTACGATATCGAAATGCGCTACGCGGAAGAAAGCGGTGATCCGGACGATCTGCCCCGGCCGATATTGACCGAAAAAGTGGAACGCGGCGACTTGGGTATGAAAACAGGTCGCGGCTTCTATAACTATCCTGGCCCAGCTTACGCGGCTGAGGATTTCCTGGAGCCGGATGCTTGCGAATAGCCCGCCCTATCGCTTAATAAACTCGCCAAACTCCATCTACAATCATGTCGAAATCTGTAGGGCTTGTCCGCTACTAACATATAAGAGTTGCCATATCTCGATCGGTTGGCGGCATTGGCGATTGAAGAGGACGCCAACGTTGTAGGCTGCCATGTTGAAAGGACAGGCTCGTGACCGAGGCCGTCCTTTCAGGGCAATCGCTTCAAAATCATAGTCCATCAATATATCACCAATTCAAACCAAAATATAACCACAGAGGCACAGAGCGCACAGAGAAAAGCCATTCAAAATGAAAATTGCGC
>DAOULD010000063.1:0-16164 GCA_034420635.1 Anaerolineae bacterium
CCCCTTCTCCCACAAGGGGAGAAGGGGAGACTTGTGACCCGTATTGAGCCCTTTAAGCCCCTCTCCCTTTATGGGAGAGGGGTTTGGGGTGAGGGTCAAGTTAGTATTTCAACAGCGTCTGATATGTCGCCCCTACGGGATTCGATTATTTTGTAGTTTTCTATATTTCATCAAATTATTCGCACGACTTACTTGCATTTACTTCTGCGCCTCTGTGGTGAATCCCCTAAGCCACCACGATCAACTCCTGCCAGCCATTCGTCAGCTTCTCGCCGCCGCCCGGCCGCGCCACCACGATATCCTCCACCCGCGCCGAATAATCGTTCATCTGCATGATGCTCGGCTCGATGGTGAAGAGCATGCCCTCTTCCAGCGGCGTCTCGTCGCCTTCGGTCAAGAAAGGCGGCTCATGCACATCCATGCCGATGGCGTGGCCCAGCCGATGACGAAAGGCTTCGCCGTAACCGGCCTCTTCAATCACCTGCCGCGCGGCGCGATCGGTCGCCGTGGTTGTCGATTCGCCGGCTTTCAGCGCAGCGATGCCCGCCGCCTGCGACGCCATCACCAGGTCATAAACCCGCTGCGCCTCTTCGTCCGGCTCGCCGAAAAACACCGTGCGGCCGAAATCGTAGCACCAGCCTTGATAGATGCCGCCAAAATCAAAAAGAATGCTGACCGGCGGATCCAGCTTCCGATGCCAACTCTCCATGCGCTGTCCAAAAAGCAGGGGATGATCGGGCCCCGAATTGTAGAGCGAGGTGGTGAAGGACTGGCCCAGCGAGCCGTGCCTCCGCAACTGAAAATTGACCTCTTCAACGATCTCCAGTTCGGTCATGCCCAGCCGCAGCGCTTTCAGCGTATCGGCGAAGGCTGCTTCGGTGATGCGCCCGGCTTCCTTCATCTCGTCGATATCGCTCTCCGATTTGATCACGCGCAGGGGACGCAGCAAGTCGGTGGCGGAAAGCCAGGTCGCGCCCGGCAGCAATGGCTGCAAATTGGAAACGGTCTCTCCGCGGGTGAAATCGCTAATCGCCACACGCGGCTCATCGGGCAAGTTGAAATCGTCGAGGATGCCCTTCACCATCTCCGCGGGTTCGTCCCAGTCGCCCAGCACGCGAATATCGATGCCCTCAAGACGACTCAGCCCGCCGAATTCGGCCGTCATACGCGGCAGCGGCAGCACCGGCGCGTGATGCGGACTGATCCAGGCGCCTTCCAGCCAGTCGCCCGGGTGAATGTTATGCCCGTAGTTGGGAATGTCCCTTGGCACGCCGGTCAGGTATTGCAAGTCGGAAGAGATGGGAAAGAAGGCGAGATCGGCCTGGTCAGCCAGTATCGCCTGAAAACGCTGTAGTCGGTCCTTTGACATGAGGGGTCTCCTGGATTCTTCTGTTCACGCTTGTATCTTAGCCTGTTTCAGCCGATATTTCATTCGATTGCGAACGAAGCCGGCGCCGATATTGGCGGATCTGGAAAGCGAATATCTTGGGATCAACCCGCATGCCATATCAAGCGATCCTCTTTGACCTTGACGATACCTTGATCAGCCTCCGCGGCTGCGAATCCGAAGCCTTGCGACGTAGCCTGGACGAAGCCGGCCTGACACATCGCTTCCGAGATGATTACTCAAACGTTTCCGCGACATTCGCGAAGATAAGTGGCAAATACTGGGCAGCTCGGAGCAAAGACGGATATACGAGCTATACCCGCGAGCAAGTTGTTGAACAGTCGCTTCGCGACCTGTTAGCGCATTTCAACCTGGACACAGCCTTGGCGGAAGACCTCGCCTTGACATACTGGCGCGACTTCTGCCGCTCATCCGCGCTGAACCCGGGCGCGCTGGATACCCTGCGTCATCTGTCACAGCGCTTCCGTCTGGGACTGATCACAAACGGCTATAGCGACTCGCAGCGCGGCAGACTGGACGCGGCGGGGTTGAGCCAATTCTTTGACCCAATTCTGATTTCGGAAGAAGTCGGCATCGCCAAACCCGACGCGCGCATCTTCGAAATGGCTCTGCGCGCGCTTGAACTGTCCGCTGCGGATGTCATCTACGTCGGCGATTCGATCGGGCATGACTGCGCGGGCTGTCAGAATGCCGGGATCGACTTCTGCCACTATTTTCCCGACCTGGCGACGGACGGACCGTTGCCCGATGTCAAATATCGAATCGGCCATCTGCCCGACCTGATCGATTTGCTCACAGCCGACGGCTAGCCTGACAGTCACTCCGTGATCGTCACCTTGGACAAGCCGCGCGGCTTATCGACTTCATATCCACGCGCAAGCGCCTGGCGCATAGCGAAAACCTGGCCGGGCATCACAGCGATAATGGGGCTGAGCCACTCCGGCGCGGCGGGTACGCGCATGGCGCTTGTCGCTTCTCCCAGCAAGTCCTCATCGTCGCTGATGACAAGGGTTTCCGCGCCTTTTTCTTCGACCACGTCGAAGATATCCCGCATGGCGGCGAAGGCTTTGCCCTGCGGCACGACCAGAATCACAGGATAGCCCGCCTGCACGACGGCGATAGGGCCATGGCGGAAATCGGCTTCGCTGTAACCTTCGCTGGCGATATAGGTCAATTCCTTGACCTTGAGACTGATCTCGCGGGCGGTGGCGTAATTAAAGCCGCGCCCCAGCGCGGTGAGCCGATCCATTGCGCGATAACGCCCCGCCCAGTCCGCGATGCCTTCGGTGAGGTCAAGCGTTTGCCGCGCCAACTGTGGCAAGTTTGTGAGACCGGATCGCATCGTCTCATCGTCGGCCAGCGCGCTTGCCAACATCGCAATCACGGTCAGCTGAGCCGTATAGGTCTTGGTCGCGGCGACGCTGAACTCTTCTTCGGCGAGCAGAGGCAGGTGATACGCTGCCCCCTGCGCCAGCGCTGAATCATCGTAGTTGGTAATCGCCAGCGTCAGCGCGCCCTGAACCCGCGCGTCGTTCAAGACCGCGCGCACATCTTCCGCCTTGCCCGATTGCGAAATGCCGATCACCAGCGCTTTCGAGAAGTCGGGCGAGCAGCCATAAACCGTATGCAGCGACGGCGTCGCCAGCATGACCGGCATTTGCAGAGCCGCGCCGAACAGATACTGGGCGTAAATGGCGGCATGATCCGATGTGCCACGCGCGGCAATGCAGACAAATACCGGGTCGAACTCGCGAATTGCGGCGGCGACTATTTCTGTCGCGGCCTCACTCTCATCGAGCAAGCGGCGTATGACGTCGGGTTGTTGGGCGATCTCGTTCTTGAGGAGCATGGCAGGTCTCTTATTTGATAAACCGCGATCTGCGCTAGCCGCGCGGCCGTCTTCAGGCAGCTAATCGTCCAGCGGCCGATAGTTGACACCGAGCGTATCCAGGCAGGGCAAATGTCCCTGCAAGCGCGTCAGGAAAGCTCCGTAGTCGCGCCACTCCGGATGGTTCCACAGCACCTCCGCCAGCGCGATGGCGCGCGGAAACGCCATATACTCCAGATGATCCGATGTGGGAATGTATTCTGTCCAGAGATTGCCCTGCCCGCCCAGGATGTGCTGTTTCTTGTCGTCGGCAATTTCGTCGGGCACGACCACAAACTGATAGACCTTGCGCAGAGGCAAGTAACGCGGCAGGGCGGGGGGTTCGCTAGCGAAGTCTTCGGCTTGATAATAGTCGAGATAGCAATAGGTGGTCGGCGTCATGACGACGTCATGGCTCGCGTTGGCGGCTTCGATGCCGCCGTCGCTGCCGCGCCAACTCATCACCGTCGCATTTGGCGCCAAGCCGCCTTCCAGGATTTCGTCCCAGCCGATCAAGCGGCGTCCGCGTTCGCCGAGCCAGCTATCAAACTGGCGGACAAACCAGCTTTGCAGCTCATCTTCGTTTTTCAGTCCTTCAGCCTTGATACGCGCCTGACAAGCCGGGCAACGCTTCCAGCGTTTTTTGGGCGCCTCGTCTCCGCCGACGTGGATGAACTCGCTGGGGAAAAGCTCAAGGACCTCGCTGAAGACGTCTTGCAAAAATGTGAATACGTCATCGTTTCCGGCGCAATAGATGTTCTCGTCAATGCCCCAACTGGTACGAACCTGATAATCCTTCCCGACGCAGCCCAATTCAGGATAAGCGGTCAAAGCCGCCAGGCTGTGACCGGGCAATTCGATCTCCGGAACGACCGTGATGCCCCGTTCGCCGGCATAGGCGACCACCTCGCGGATCTGGTCCTGTGTATAGAAACCGCCGTAGGGTTTTCCGTCGAACTTCCTGCGGTTGGTCGGCAGGCAAGTTTCCTCCCGAAACGCGCCGACTTCGGTCAGCCGGGGATATTTCTTGATCTCGATCCGCCAGCCCTGGTCTTCCGTCAGGTGCCAGTGGAAGGTGTTGAACTTGTAAAAAGCCAGCAGGTCGATGAACTTTTTGATGAATGCGGGCGGAAACATGTGACGTCCGACATCCAGATGCAAGCCCCGCCAGCCAAAAGCCGGCGCATCGTCGATTTTTAGCGCCGGGATGCGCCAGTCGATGCCGTCGACCCGTTCTACACCCAGGATTTGCGGGGGCAGCAATTGGCGCAGGGTTTGGAATCCATGCGCAAAGCCCGTCGGCGCAGAGGCCGAAATGACAACCGTGTCGCTCGACGCCGTCAAGCGGTAGGCCTCGGGCGAATCCAGGTCCTTCCCCTCAACCAGGCTAATGACATTGCGGCTATTGACCGTATCGCCGGTCGACTCAACCGGGAGCGGGAAACCAGTTGCGGGTCGCAAGTAGTTCGCCAGCATTTCGCCCAGTCTCCCGTCCTGCGCATGTATCGCTGTGTCAACATTGAGGATGAAGCTGCCTTCATTTCTCTCGATCGATTGCGGGCGCGGGAACAAGATGATTTCGGACATGTTCAAGATCCTTTTCGATTTCGCATTTCATTCGCTCATCATAGATCCTCGAGCGAGATGACGGCGCTCAGGTTATGCGGACGATCGGGATTCTGTCCATTATGCAAGGCTCGATGATAGGCCAGGAGTTGCAAAACCGGCAGATACAAGACGGGGGCATTCCAGACTGGGAGGTCCTCTGGCAGAGCGATATGACGCGGCAAGTCTGTCGCGAGCGATCCGACGCTCAGGGTCCGCGCGCCCATCCGGCGCATTTCCCGCAGCACTTGCAATTCTTGCCGGGCGGATTCCGCCGATATCAAGCCGACAACCAGCGCGTTTTCAGCGACCATCGACATGGGACCGTGGCGGAACTCCAGCGTGTGAAAAGCTTCGCTGTAGGACAAGGACATCTCTTTCATCTTCAGCATGGCTTCACAGGCGATGCCATAAAGCGTATCGGCGCCGAGGAAGAAAAAACGTTCGATGCCCTGGTCGGCGCCGAGCGTTTCCGCCAGATCGCCATAAGAATCCAACAACTGCTGACATTGCGCCGGCAATTGGGCGCTGGAAGCCCGCTCATGTCCGGCGAGCGCAGCAGCCATTTGTTGCAAGAGGACGCACATGCTGCTGAAGGATCGCGTCTGCGCGACGCTCTTTTCGCTGGCGCTGTCGATCGCGAAAGCCAGATCGGCCTCGAGCGCCAGCGGGCTGCCGCTATCACAGGTTACAGTGATGACCGGACCGCCGATTCGGGATTTGAAGGCGGTCCCCGCGCGCAGGGTTTCCGTGGTCGCGCCGGAGCGCGACACCGTGATCAGCCCATATTTTCGCTCTTTGAGGAAGATCGACTCGGGAAAAAGCAGCAGTTCCGAGGCCGGGCGCGCCTGCGCGTCGATGCCGGCTCTGCGCAGCAAGCGCGCGGCGGTCAGCGAGAGATAGTACGTGGAGCCGCAGCCAGTGACGACAACGTGATCTGGCACAACTTCCGAAAGCAGGCGCCTGAAATCCGCTTCTTTCTCGGCGAAAGCGTCAAGCGCGTCAGCCCACACCCGCGGCTGGCTGATGATCTCCTGGCGTGTATGTTGTCCTGCGGTCATCCCTGGCTCCAAGTCTGCTTGAGCGCATCAGCACGATTCTAGCAAAGATCAGACGCATCTCCCATGTTGACGACAACGCGATATCCGAGAGCATGTCATCACGCGCTTTAACGATACGGAATCAATACATCAACTCAATGTTGAGCAAGTTTTCCATCGGCTCGTCAGCAAGATAGCGGCGCAGGTTGCGGATGAACAATTCGGTCAATTTGCCGTTTTCGGTATCCGCCGTGCTGGCGGAATGATGGCTGATGATGACGTTGGGCAAATCCCAAAGCGGGTCGTCGGCCGGCAGCGGTTCCGGATCAGTGACATCCAGCGCCGCGCCCCCAAGGCGCCCTTCGATAAGCGCGTCCGTTAAGGCCGCCTGGTCAACCAGGGCGCCGCGCGCGATATTGATCAGATAGGTGCCCGGCTTCAGCATGGCGATACGTTCAGCGTTGAGCAAGCCATCCGTTTCCGGCGTATGGGGCAGGCATAGCGCCAGAAAATCGACTTGCGGGAGCATCTCGTCCAGTTGAGAAGGGGCGAACAGGCGGTCGACATTATCTACTGCCCGACGGACATCGCGCCGGGTACCGATTACGCGCATATCGAAAAACCGGCAGACAGCCGCCAGGTCGCGACCGATCTTGCCCAAGCCGAGGATGCCAACGGTCATGCCGCGCAGTTCGGTATTATTAAAGCGTTGCCAATGGCGCGCGCGCTTCTGTTCATCCATCAAAGGAAAGTTTTTCACGAAGGTCAACATGGCCATCAGGCAGAACTCGGCCAGAGGTCGGGCGTGGACGCCGCTGGCGGTGGTGAAAATCCAGCCCTGCCGGTCATAGCCGTAACCTTTGACGAACTGACCGATGCCGGCGCTGGTCGTTTGGATCCACTTCAGGTTATGCGCCAACTGCGGCAGATCCTCGCGATGTGTATGGTCGAAATCGAAGAGGATGTCGGCTTGTGAAAGCAGCGCTCGCCATTCCGCTTCTTGTTCCGCGCTACGCTCGATGACAGCCGTATGGTGAGCCTGATATAGCGGCGCGCCGATCAGATCGGGACGGTAAATGACCTCAACCTGCGGCACGCTATTGCGGATGTGGTCAATGTGTCTGGGTTCCAGGTAAGAAGCGATCAAGACCTTGAGAGGCATTCAGGTTACTCAGTATTTGGCCGAACAAAGTTTGAGTCTAGCGCAATCCATTCATCGCTCCTAGTTTTCAGATCTATGCCAGTTTCGGGCGCTGTCGTCTCGGCCTTACCGGGATCTCGCTACACCTCGGCGCGCTCGCTTGGCATCCAACAAGAATTCGGCGATCTCTCCATCAATCACCAGCGCGTTGGCGAGTCTGTTTCTAATGACCATTTCTGTTGCAATCTTTTTATGATCTCCGGTAGCGATGACCCAAACGTAACCGTTGTTTCTGTCCATTACGTTTCGTAATAGGTTGAGAGCCGGGGCATAGACCTTGCGCTCTTGAATCGATTGGAACCAGGCATCACCGACGCCTTGGGCGTTGTTGCCTAGCATATGTCCCAACACCTCGCCACTGAAGGATCTTTCTTTGTTCTCCAGTTTCAATTGTTCGTGCAGGCTATGAAGAAACTTGGGACTCAGCGTACTTCTCCTGGAATACACTAGAGAATCCGCAGCGTTAGGGGAAGAAACGCCGCCCACCGTCATCAGGATTGCGCGCGCCACTCGCAATTCTTCTATGGTCGCCGCCGCTTGGGCTTGATGCGCATCCAGGTCCTCTCGGTGCAGACTCCTCCGCTCGGGAGCCAAATAGGGCAAGGTAAAGGCCCGCGTGTTTGGATTGCGAGCGGCCAATAATTTGACCGCCAAATTGGATGATACAGAAGCCGCCTCTTGCTGGTGGCTGCTGACTTCCATGGTGGATGCCCAGTTAATGCTCTTGTATTGATGCTGGCTGGGCGGAGCCAATTCCGCACAGCGATAGAGCGTATATCCAGGTCCGATCCCGATCGCGCCCTCTTCCAGCGCGGGAAAGACTTCAGTAGCGGCGGCATGCGCGAGGAACTCGACGTTGAACAGGTGCGAGGATACGCAATTCCTATGGCTGTGACGTCCTTTAGGAAGCTCGACGACAAGGACTTGCTTGAGCAGCGGCGAATAAAGCTTAAGCAAGTCATCCTCCAGTAGATGATTTCGATCGACCCGCTTCAGCTTTAGCGCATTTGCAAAAATCGCTGTGCGAAACGAACGTTCCAGCCCAGCTATGGTCTGCCCCTTGAATCGACCATTTGGACCCGTCAATTCGGATTCAAACAAACCATCCCGGACGACTGCCTCGAAAAACTGGATGCCTACTCTATACTCCTGGCTCAATTCTTCAGTCAAGTTCTCCGGGATATTCTCCATCCAGCCAAATGCGCCATTTTTATAATGCTCGATGCATCCGTGCTCGTCGATGCCAAGCAAGTAGTCGCTGCTAACATCCAGGAAGTCGCAGATCTCGATTAATCTCGAGATCGATGGCATTGTGCCACTCATCCAATTGGCGACCCCGCCTTCAGAAACCCGCAGCCGACGCGCGAGTTCTCTTTGGGTGATTTTTCTCTTCTTCAATACTTGTTTGAGTCTTTGTGGAAAGTTCATGCAACCGTACCAGCAAGCAGTCATAGAATCTTCGGCGCATTCAAGAAGGTTTCAATTCGACCTCGACAAGCATTCCCATTCGGTTCAGAAGACAACCGTTGCATCGGTTGGTGGAAAGTCCGCCGCACGATACTTCAGTGATTATGAATGCCCATTGTCGATGTTCAACAATATTGTACGTCAATATGCCAATTTGCCCAACAAAAGGACACTGGGCCGCGACAAGTATACAATGTGTGCAGAGTAACCAGCCTTGGCAGATGTCTGGTTGCTAAAGGCATGTTTAGTATCCACATTTAGAAAGGACAATCTCATGAAAAGAATGACTATTCTTATAGTTATGATTCTGACCCTCTCCCCATTCATTGCTTTAGCGCAAGATGACGACCGCGTCACGATCCGCTTTTGGCATATTTGGGGCAATGTCACCTGGTTCCCCGAAGAATTGGAACCCGCTTTTGAAGCCGCCTTCCCGCAGTATGATTTAGAATTGCGCGTTTTGGATGGCTACAATAACGCTTATGATCTATACACGCTGGCACAGGAGCAAGGCGATCCGCCGGAACTCCTGCAGGGGACTTCGAGCAACACACAAGCCCCACGTGACAGCGGTTTCTTCAAACCGCTCCACGAAGCAATTGGCGGCCGAACTGAAATCAACGGCGTGCCAGTGCGCCTGGACGAAATCGTTGGTCCCGCTGCGATTTTCTATCAGTTAAATGATGAATACTACGAATTGCCGTGGAACGCCTCCACGCCGATCTTGTTCGCCAACATGGATCTTCTCGTGGAAGCGGGCTTGGCTGAAGATGTTGACGATATCGATGCCATCCCGGCAACCTGGGCGGAAGTAAGTGAAGCTTGTGCGGTCATCGGTGAAAATCTCGCAGACGTTGACTGCATCAATTTCGGCGCCGGTGGTTGGTACTTTGAAAACGCATTAGCGATGCAGGGCGCCTTCGTGGCAAACAACGAGAATGGTCGTGGTGGCGGGTGTGTCACCGAGGTGGTGTTCAACAATGAGGCGGCTGTCAATTATCTGACTTGGCACAAAAGCATCCAAGACGCTGGATACTGGGTCGATTATGGCAGGTCCGAATACGACATAACCTGGGCCAACAGCAAACTGGCATTGCATATGACCTCCAGCGCCGCTGCTCGTGGTCGCGTGGAAATCGGTGAGGGCAACGGCTTCACTGTGAGCGCGGGTCGTATGCCCTACAATCAAGATGTGGAGTATGTTGGCAACACCGTCGGTGGCGGGATGATCTTGTTGACGGATGGACTCGATCCAGAAGTTGAAGAAGGCGCCCTGACCTTCCTGATGTTCCTGCTGGAACCTGAAAACATGGCTAACTGGCACAAGTCAACCGGCTACATCCCCGTTACGCAGTCCGGGTTTGAGTTCCTGGAAGCGGAAGGCTGGTTCGAAGAAAACCCGACCTTTGCAGTTGCCACCCATCAATTGGAGAATTCCGCGCGGGTAGCTGAAACTGCGGGCGCGGTCTTCGGCAGCTACGCTCAGGTTTACAGAATGTACCGGGAAGTCTTTCAGAACATCCTCCGCAACGATGCCGATATACAGGAATCGCTGGATCGCTTGAAGGCGGAGGCAGACCTGCTCATCGAAGAATACAACTTGCTGGTGCCTTGTGAAGAATAGATAATAATCTGGAGATTGCAGGACGGGAAACTTGCCCCGTCCTGCGCTTGCTTTTGTCAATTGGCGCTAAGGAGTAGCCGCCACGGTTTCTCCCATTGTCTTCACAAGTATCACAACGAGCGCGAGCGCCCTAATTGTCGGGCTCTTGTATTGGCGTTTTCAGCGCGACGCAAAGCCCGGAATTATTTTGGGCGCCGTTTCAGGGTTTCTTGGCACTCTGGCCTCCATGATTCCCTTACAGTTCTGCGTTCTCGACCCAGATAACCAAATGTTTTTCGACCTCAGCATCTTTGGTCATTCAGCTAGAGTTAATGCTGTGGCGCTCATCACTGCCCTGCTGATTGTTGCTGTCACCTGGGCCTTTGCGCTGGCGATCAACGAGATCCGTCATCGATGGTTGGCGCGCAAGCGCATCATCGCGGCAGCCGATTCCGCTCCGGGCGCCTTCGTTGGATACAGCTTCTCACCGTGGATATTCATCGCGCCAACTGGCATCGGGCTTGCTCTTTTTACCTACTATCCGGCGGCGCAGAATTTTTTTCTGGGCACGCAATTGGCGCGTCGTGGGGTCGCGAATACAGCCTTCATCTGTTTGGATAATTTTGCCAGTTTGATTACTAATCCATTGCAAGACGCTCACTATTACGTCATCAGCAATGGCTTCTTCTTTTTGGCTGAGAATGCCCGCTATCTGGCTGTTCTGGGCAATAGCTTTTTCTTCTCGGTTTTGATTGTGCTATGCACCAACGTGCTGGGTATTGCTATCGCCACGGTGGCTTCACAGAAGATACGCGGCGCTGTTGTATATCGTACGCTGATGATTTGGCCTTATGCCATTTCCGGCGTTGTGGTGGGCGTTGTTTTCGCGGTGTTGCTGGGAGGTGGCGGGTCCGGTTTCTTCAATCAAGGCTTGCAACTGCTGGGATTGCCATCATTGCCATTCCTGTCTGATCCATGGTGGGCGCGGATCTCGGTGGTAATGGCGGCAACGTGGAACAAGCTGGCATTCAACGTGTTGATCTACATCGCGGCTTTGCAGGCTGTGCCAAAGGAATTGCTAGAGGCGGCCTCGATCGATGGCGCAAATGCCTGGCAACGCTTCTTGAATGTGACGCTGCCAATAATCTCCCCATATATCTTCTTCGTCGTGTTTCTAAACTTGAACTACAGTTTCTTTGACCTCTTCGCTGTAATTGACAACCTCACTGGCGGCGGCCCGGTCAATTCGACGACAAACCTTGTCGTGGATGTCATTCGCGTCGGTGTAGAGAGCCGCGACATTGGTAAAGCCGCAGCGCAATCGATCATCTTGCTACTTATCGTGATCGGTCTCACATACTTGCAATTTCGCGTCTTGGGCCGTCGCGTTACCTATGGAGCCGATTAAGATGACCCCAATCACACCCAGAAGTTCCGTCGAGAAACCGTCAGGTCCACGGCTGCAAGCTATCCGAGAGCTACTTGTCGTCAAGCGCTGGTATATCCACCTGCTGTTGTGGATCATCGTGCTGTTTATGGGTTTTCCGTTGTTTTACGCAGTCCTGGTCAGTACGCAGAGCAATGCGCAAATGTTCCGTCTGCAATTGACGCCCGGCGACTCATTCGGCATCAATCTGGAAGCTGTGCTCGACCGCAATATCGCCCGCCTAATGTTCAACACCTTTGCCGTCGCTTCTATGGTTACTTTTGGAAAAGCAGCTCTATCGATCTTCAGTGGCATGGCTTTGGTCTACTTCCGCTTTCCTGGCAAGTCGCTTGTGTTCGGCTTCATCCTCGTCGCACTGATGGTGCCCGGCGAGGTAACGATTATCGCCTTGTTCCGCCTGGTGGCTTTGGATCTGGGTTGGGGCAATACCTGGACAGCGCTCGTTATACCGGCTGTAGCGAGTCCTACGGGCGTATTCCTCTTTCGACAGCACTTCGCAAGCATCACGCCGGAACTCTCTGAAGCAGCGCAACTCGATGGCGCGAACCCCCTGCAATTCCTGTTCCGCGTACTCTTGCCACTAAGTCGAAATGCTGTGGCCGCGTTGGTTGTCATCATGTTCATAGGCGCGTGGAACAGCTACCTGTGGCCGCTACTGATCGTCACCAACCCGGATTTGCAGGTGATTCAGGTAGGGCTAAGCACCCTGGACGATGGCTTGGAAATCGGGCGTACCTACGGTCCGATTATGCTGGGCGCGGTAATCGCGAGTATTCCGCCAATTATCATCTTCGTATTGATGCAAAAGCAATTCTTGCAAGGTTTTGCGCTCACGCGTAACAAATAGACTGATGCGAGCAAAACGGTCAATTGAAATAATTGACGAGGCAATTGATTAGAGAGAAAGCAATGCCTTTGTTGAGTGTTGTCACACAAAATATCTGGGGCATGAACCACCAATGGCAAGAACGCGCCAATGGGATCGGGCGCAACATGCATGATCTGAATGTCGATATTGTTTGTATCCAGGAATCAGCGCCCGATCACTTCGAGTATCTTAGATCGCGCAGTTTTCGCCATTATCCTTATGCCTATTACGCGCCGAGCGATGACGGTTCGGTAACGCCCTGGTCACAGGGATTGGCAGTGTTCTCGCGACTGGCGGCTCTAGAAACGGGCAAGGTTGATATCGGGCGCGAGCTAGAAACGCGCAATCCCTGGATGCGCATTCTGCAGTACATCAAACTGCGCTTGCCATCCGGTCAGTCTGTGGCTGTTTTCAATACGCATCTGTTTTTGAGCAGTACGCAGAAAAAAACAGGTATCAAGACATGCCTGGACGTGATGCAGCGAGCGGAATTTGCCGACTGCACACATATATTGACCGGCGATTTCAATATCAATCTCGATACGCAACAGGAATACTTGGCTCCGCTCGCGGAAAATCAATATGCCGATATGTGGATCGCGAAGAATGGGGACAAAATGGGTTACACTGATCCACATCACCTTGACCGGCCGCTGGCCAAGCGCATTGATGGTCATTTTACGCAGCGCGACAGACTTGATCGGGTGAAAACTGTCTCGCGTGTAAATATGGAGGCGATCGACGACGGAGGTCTATTGCTGTCGGATCACATCGGCGTGATGGCGCGTTTGGACTTGGATAGCCCGACACGCTAACACCGGGTACAGATCGAAAGATGGATCCAGTTTCCAGGGCGAGAGCGTCAGCAATAACGACCTACTGCAGCTACTGCGGGCGTCTGAGCCGGCGCTGCGCCTGCCACCAAGCCGGCAGCGATCTCCAGCGCTTTATGGAACGCGGCGGTCAAGTCTATGCTCCTTCGCGGCGCGAAGCCCCCTACAAACGGGGCGTGCCGCCACAAATCAAGCAAGCCGAACGGGGAAAACTGAAGAAGCGTTACAAAGCCTGGTACGCGGCGCTGGCGGAATCAAATGGCGAGCGCTGCGCCAATTGCGGCGATGGGAACGATCTGGCTTTGGATCATGTCATTCCCATCGCCAAGGGCGGCTTGTCTCGTCTCGACAACTTGCAGTTGTTATGTTCGACTTGCAATCGCATCAAGGGCAAATTGGCGATCGATTGCCGCCCGGCTAAACATCGAGAATGTAGCGCTGAGCCGGGCTGAGGCGGGACCGGGTCCGCTCGCTGATAAAGGCTTTCTGATCCATTTGCTGCGTATTGTGACGGCGCGTGAAATAGGAATGCAAGGCATAGCGCGGCGTGTCGCTATGATTCTCCGTACCGGCATGCCACAGGTGCGAGTTGAAGATAACGACCGTGCCCGCAGCGCCGGTCAGCAGGATTTCATCCGGGTGCTTCTCCCAGGGGTTGTCCATGACGTCGCTTGGTACTTGACCCGCCCGGTGGGAGCCGGGCACGACCCGCGTGGCGCCATTCTCGGCGGTGAAATCCACCAGCAGCCAGATGGAATTGCAGACTTGAAAGTCATTTGGATCGACGCCAGTGTCCCAATCGGCGTGGAATGCTTGCAAGCCATCGCCGGGCACTGACGCCCGGCCGTTGAGCGATGACAGCTTGAAGTCTCCCTTGAGGACGTGGTTCATCGCCGCCAGGACGCGGGGGTGGGTGAAGCAAATTTCGAAGAGCGAGTCCTTGTCGACGAGATTGGCGAGGCGCACGGCTCCTCTTTCCGTCCTGAATTCGCTGCCAGCCTCTTCGCCTTCCTGGGCCATCAACTCCTGCACCCGTTCGCGGACGGCGGCTGTCTGCTCCGGCGTCATGACAGCGGGCAAGGGCAAGTATCCGCGTTGATCGAGATGTTGAATCTCTTCGTCGCTCAGGGTCGCGTCTGTGACGCCGAATGTCGAAAGCGCGGTTTGCATGTCCATGCTGGGGATTCCTGTTAAGGAAACGGTCGCGTCAATTAGAACACAACTGCTTCAATGGCGCTACTGATCGAAGCCTGTCCGTCGTTTGGGGCCACTGCCTACGGGCGGCTGTGCATTCGGGCAATTCGGAATGAATAATGTCATCTAATGCATTCACAAGAGAACGCATTACCAACCATTCTCTATTCAGTCAAAACGCGCTATACTAATGGCGCTCCGGCGAAAATGTCGTCTCTTACCGTATGCCGGTAGCATATCTATCAATAATCATTGGCTGGATAGGAGTATCCCATGAAAGCTAAACTTTCGATCCTGATCGCGCTTATGATTTTCGTGATCGGTGTCCTTGGCGTTTCCGCACAGGACACGTTTTTTGGCAAGACGGCGCAGGAATTGTTCCCGATTCCTGAAGTCGCCGAAACCGAGTTGGAGCAGACGCTGGCCTTTGAAGCGCTGCTCGGGGCGAATGTCCCGGACGGTCATGCCCTGGGCGAAGGCAAGACGATCACCTTCGGCGTCCTGGGTCAAGGCTCGCGCGGCGGCATCTCCGGCACCATTTACTTCTGGCGCAATGCCTTTGAAGCAGCCACTGGCGCCACCCTGGAAATCGTCGAAATCCCCTATAACCAGCTGGGTACGACCATCCCTGCCGACTTCCTGACCGGGCAGTATACCTATGACGTCTTCATCGGCGCCGCCTGGCAATATGGCGACTGGATTAGCAACGGCTGGATCCAACCCATCGATCAGTGGATTGGCGATGAGCGCTTCACGCAATGGTCGCCCGAAGACACCGCGCCGGCTTTCCGCGCCCTGCTGCAATGGGGCGGCGAGACTTACGGCAGCCAGATGGACGGCGACGCGCAACTCCTCTACTATCGCCATGACATTCTCAGTGATCCCGAATGGCAAGCCGCCTACGAAGCCGAAGTCGGCGAGCCCATGCCATATCCCATCGTTACCTGGCAGGATTTGCTGGCCATCACCAGCTTCTTTAATGGCAAGGACTGGAACGGCGATGGCGACCCCGATGACGGCATCAGCCTTCATCTGGCGCCCGGCGGGCAGGGGCACTTCCACTTCGCCACGCTGGCAGCGTCCTTCGCCGTGACCCCGTCCGATGGCGATGACCCGCGCGCCGTCTCTAAGTATGACAACGTCTTCTGGTTCGATCCCGATGATATGACGCCGCTGATCAACGAGCCGGGCCACGTCATGGCGCTGGAATTCTTGCAAGAGTTGGCGGCCACGGGCCAGGAAGCGCAGTTCGGCTGGCAGTTGGGCGAGGCTTGGGACAACTTCCTCGGCGGCAACGCCATCGCCACCTTCAGCTGGGGCGATGTCGGATCGCTGTCGCAGAACGTAGAGCGCTCCGCCATCAGGGGTAGCTTGGGCGCGGATGTCACTCCCTGCTCCTCCGAATGGTATGACCGCGAGCTGGGCGAGGTTGTTGTGGACACAGAGAATCCCAATTGCGTCGGCAACACCACCGGCGGCTCCTGGCACCCAACGATGTCGACATTCACGGAGAACCCCGAGCTGACCTATTTCTACATGGCGCTGATCGCCAACCCGTCCATCAACTTCTACAACGCCACCACCGGCTGGCAAGGCGTCGATCCCTGCTGCACCTACCAGCTCTACGAACC
>DAOULD010000064.1:0-16059 GCA_034420635.1 Anaerolineae bacterium
TCGTCCAGCACTGTCACATTGCCGTCGCCATCAAAGAATTGGCCGCCAGCCGCGTTGAGGACGTTGTTCAATTCGCGCCAGCTGCCAGCGCCTCTGTCGAAAGTCGTCAGCGCCGTGCCCGAGTCGAGGACGGGACCGCCAACCTGTTCGATCCAGTCTTCCCAACTCACCGGCGCTTCGGCATCCACGCCCAGCTCTTCCATGACATCGACGCGGTAGAGCATCAGCAGCGGGTTGACTTCGTTGCCGACGCCATAGATATTGCCGCGGACGGTCCAGGGCGCGGTGGCTGAGGGAATTGAAAGGCTGTCCAGGTCCTCGCCCAGCAGGTCATTCATGGCGGCGAAAGGTTCGTTGCCCGGTTCGCGCACATATTGGCCCGTCTGGTTGATCTCGATATCGACCATATCGGGGATGCCGGCGCCGCCGACAAATGCCGCCGTCAGCTTGGGCCACAGGTCCCAGTAGGGCGTCTGCTCGAAGGTGAAGCCGACATTCGGATGCATTTCGGACCAGAGTTCGTCAACCACGTTCTGCATCCACTCAACGCGGTTGCTGGCGAAGCCCCAAAGCACGAGATTAATCTCTTCGTCCTGGGCGCGGACTACGCCAACCGGCAGCGCCGCAAAGCCGCTGGCCGCCAGCGCAGTCGATGCCGCTTTCAGAAAGTCGCGGCGCGAAAGTTTCTTTTCAGACATCGTTATCTCCTTCACTGTTGATCAAAATACTTTGCATCCTAGTTGCGGTGTCCTTCGCTTATCACCTCCTGTCCGGCTCGCCGAAGAAGCCAACTCAAATCTGTCGATGATGGCTGCTGCTTGGTAAGCTGCGATTGCAGCATGGGTAATGAGCATACCCCCCCCCCTCCCGAAAAAGTCAAGAGGAAGCGGACGAATGCCAGGGCAATCGCCTCAAGTTCCGTTCGGCTGTTCGACTATACGAGAGACTGGAATTTATGAGCCGGACACAACTCGCCGCCCTAAACTGCGCGCTCCAGCTTTTGAGCCTCGTGAAGGCGATAAAAGAGTCCACGCTCCGCGATGAGTTCTGCGGGCGCTCCCAGTTCAGCAACGCTGCCGTCCTGCAAGACGAGAATGCGATCGGCGTTTATCACGGTCGCCAAACGATGCGCCACGGCAATAGCCGTTCTGCCGCTTCTCGCGTGACTAATCGCTTCTTGAACTTTTTCCTCGGTCAAGGCGTCCAACGCGGAGGTCGCCTCGTCCAAGAGCAGGATGGCAGGCTTTTTCAAGATGGCGCGGCAGATCGCCAGGCGTTGGCGCTCGCCAGCGGATAATGCCAGGCCGCGCTCGCCGACGACAGTCTGGTACTTCTCGGGCAAGGCTTCAATAAAGGCATGCAGGTACGTATGCTCGGCAGCTTCGGCGACGGTATCAGGCGCGATAGCGTCGGGATAGGCTATATTCTCGTGGATGCTGCTGTTCCATAAGAAGATGTCCTGGGGCACCAAGCCTATGTGACGGCGCAGGGAGTCCAGGGACAGTTCCCGGATGTCAACGCCATCGACCAGAATCCTGCCCGATTGCGGCGCGTAAAAACTCATCAAGAGATCCACTATGGTGGATTTCCCGCCGCCACTTTCGCCGACGATCCCGAAGAATTCCCCGGGCTGCACAGAGAACGAGACTTCGCGAAGGACGAAATCGCCTCGTCCATAGTCAAAAGACACGCTGTCGAATTGGATCGACGGACCCGCCCCTGGCGAAATGGTCAGTTCCCGACCGCCTTGCCGCTCCATTTCGTATGCGAACAAGCCGTCGAGACCTGCGATCGCAACTCTGATTTTCTCCAGGGTGACTTGCGCCTGTAACATGGCGCGCAGCGCTGTGTAAACATAAGGTGTGTACAGCATGAAGGCGATGAGATCGCCGATTGTCAGTCTGTCGTTGATGATTTCAAAGGCGCCGACGCCGAAAACCACGCCCATCAAGACGCGATCCACGATATGTGTGGGAAGGATCAGAATCAAGTTGTGCAAGGTTTCCGTTTTGGCTCGAACTTCCCAATGCCGTTTTATCCAGGCATCCCAACGCGCTTTTTCATGAGTCTCGCCATTGAAGGAACGGACTGTGCGAATGCCGGAAAACACTTGCTGCAGGGTACTTGAACCGGATTCCAGAATCCGCTGAAATTCTTCTTCAAGCATCCTGACATAGTCTTTCAAGCGCTTTGAGAATAGGTAGGTTATTGGAAAAGCCAGCAGCGTTATCAGCATCAGACGCCAATTGATGAGCGTCATCGCAGCCAGCGCGCCGATGAAGAGCAGAGCGTTGGATATCAAAGGTATGAGCCGATCGACGATGTAATCGTCTCCTACAAGCCCGCAACCCCTTGTGATGTGATGGATGATATGTCCGGTTTCAGTAGACTCCAGGTCGCGGAGATTTGCGTGGACCAGATGGTTAAAGAGCTTCTGGCGCAGGGCTTGCGCAATAGCCTCGCCGATAATTTCGCGCTGATAATCGTAAACCGCGTGGAGCGCGGCCGAGATCAAGGGAATCGTAATCAAGGCGACCAGGAGCAAACCCGCTTCGGTCATGTCTCTTCCCGGGATCGTTACATCAATAAGGCGCTTGAAGAGCAGTGGCAAGGCAACACTGATGAGAATCGTCAGGATCAGAAAGAAGACCATTGCGACGATCACCGTCATGCGCTTGCGAAGTTCGCCGACGATAATAGTTTTCGCGGTTTCCTGGGTCATATCACTCCTAATGTAAGACTAAGAAGCCAAGCCTGATAGGAAAAAGGCTTAGACAGCAATGCCTAGCTGGAGCGCCTGCGGCCTCTCCAACAAATGGGATGTCACTTAGATGATGCTAGGGGTCATCAAAACAATCTTACTGCTTGACCGCGCCGATGGTCAAGTTATCGAGGATCTGATTGCGCCCGGCGACGAATATCAGCACGATCGGCAGCGTGGCGATGAATGCCCCGCCCAGGATCATGCCGTATTCGACCTTGTACAAACCCTTGAGCGTGGCTAAGCCGACTGGATAGGTGAACTTCTCCGGCGTGCGCAGCACGATCAGGGGCCAGAGGTAGTCGTTCCAAGCCGTCAGAAACACCAGCACGCAGAGTATCGACAGCGCGCCCCGCGACAGCGGTATGCCGATGCGCCAGAAGAGTCCCCACTCGCTGGCGCCGTCGATGCGCCCGGCATCGAGCAGTTCCCCCGGGATCGAGACCATCGCCTGCCGCATGAAAAACGCGCCGAATGCGCTGACGGAACTGGGCAGGATGACGCCGAGATAGCTGTCGAGCAAACCGAGGCGCACGATCATCTGAAACAGCGGCACCAGCGTCACCTGGAAGGGAATGGCGAAGGTGAAGAGCAGGAAAATAGTCAAGAAGGTCTTGCCGCGGAACTCGTATTTGGCGAATCCCCAGCCGACCATCGAGGCGAAGAGCAGCGTCAAGGCGCTCTGGCTGACGGCGATGATGACGCTGTTGCCCATCTGCTGCAGGTAGGGGATTTCTTCACCGCCCAGCAGCCGCTCGTAGTTCACGATAGTTGGCTCGGGCGCGAAGAGGTTGATGGGAAAAGTGAAGAGTTGTCCGTTGGTTTTGAAGGAACCGGTGATCATGTACAGGAAAGGGATGCCAACGAGCAGGGCGAAGAAGAAAAGGATCGCGTAGACAATCGTCGCTTCCAACAGTTTCATGTAGAGCGATTTGCGCTCTTCCGATTTCGTCGGCCGCGATATGGCGAGTCTCATGCGTCTCAGTCCTCGCGGAAGGCTCGAATCAGAATCAGCTGAATCAAACTCAAAACCAGAATGATGACGGCCAGCGAGTAGCCGATGGCTGAGGCGTAACCCATCTTGAGTTCGCGGAAGCCGCGGGTGTAGAGATACATGGTCATGGTCATGCCGGCGTTGTTGGGTCCGCCCTCCGGCCCCACCAGGATGGCAGGCTCCGCGAACAGGTTGTAGGAACCGATGATGGCGATGGTCAGGACAAAGGCGAGGATCGGCCGCAGCAGCGGCAGCGTCACATGCCAGAAGACCTGCCAGCGGGTGGCGCCATCGACGCGCGCCGCTTCCTTGAGTTCGGGCGGGATATTTTGCAAGCCGACCATGAAATAGATGGCGTTGATGCCGGTCCACTTCCAGACGCCCAGGATGATGACGGCCGGCATGATCCAGCGCGCCTCGCGCAGCCAGCGCACATTGTCGATGCCCAGCGGCGCCAGCAGCAAGTTGTTGACCAGGCCGTACTGTTCCTCGAATACCAGGCCGAAAATGATGCCAACGACAACGCCCGCGGTGATATTGGGCGTGAAATAGAGAAAGCGAAAAAACTCGCGAAAGCGCAATTTGGGACTGTGCAGGATTAAAGCCAGCAGCAGCGCGAGCGGCACGATGATGAGGATGCTGCCCAGGGCGTAATAAGTGGTATTGGTCAGGGACTTGATGAAGAGGTCATCTTTGCTGACCAGGCGGATGTAATTGTCAAAGCCAATGAAGCGGGGCGCTTTGTTAAGCCCAACCTGCCGATAGAAACTCAGTTGCAGCGATTGCACCACCGGGTAAAGGAAAAAGATGGCGTAGCCGACAAAGAAAGGGCTGATGAACAAGTATGGCGCGATTTTACGGCCGCGTCCAAACATCGCGGTTCCTCAGTGGCAAATGGAGAATGGCGGCGGGACATTGCCCGCCACCACTTGAGTTTTACTGCGCTAACTTTCGAATTCCATCTCGTCGCGGATGGTGTCCGCGATTTCCGTGAAGACCTCTTCCGGACTGCGGACCCCGTCGATCACGTCCTGCCAGGCAGCCGTGCGCAGGCTGTTCAGTTGCGAGCGGAAGGGGCTCTGCCATTGCGGCGGCGCCTCGGGACCGACATCGGCGAAGACCGCGCCCAGGTCCTGGCCCGAGAAATATTCGTCGTCGGCGTGCAGACGCGCGTTGTCCATCGCCGGAATATAGGGCGGGAACAAGTTGGTCAATTCAAAGCGGCGCACATTGCCCTCGATCGACAACATGGCGAATTCGAGGAAGCTCAGCGCCTCTTCGACTTGATCGCTGGTTTTCACCACCGTAGCGCCCGTACCGCCCCAGACGCTGGTGCGGCGTCCGCCTTCTTCAAAGGCTGGCAGCGGCGCGGCTTTCCACTTGCCCGATAGTTCCGGCGCATTGTCCTTAAAGAAACCGGCGTACCAGTCAGCGCCGACCATAGAGATCAGCGTGCCGTCTTTGAAAGCAGCCCAGAGCGCGTCGCCTGTCGGCGGATCGCCCGCGACGCCTTCGTCTTTCAGGCTCAGCAACCAGTCCATCAGCGCGATTGATTCTGCGGAGTCAATCGTCACGTCGCCCTCGGCATTAAAGTAATCATGGCCTTGTTGACGCAGCAGCAACTCGTGCAAGCCGCCGTGAATATGCAAGGGTATCACATCGGGATTCTCGGCCACGATCGCGCGAGCGGCTTCGACAAAGTCATCCCAGGTAGCGAAGCTCTGCGGATCGAAACCGGCGCCTTCCCAGACATCGGCGCGGTAGTAGAGCACGACCGGCGTCAAAGCGTGTTCAATGCCGTAAACAGAACCCATTGACGTGTAGAGCGCCTGCCGCGCGCTAACGAGGTTCTCGGTGTGGCCGCCCTCATCGAGCAGCGCGTTAAGCTCGACAAAGCCGGGATCGCCGCCGCCGCGCAAGAAACTGCCAAAGCGTCCCTGCTCGACATCAGCGATATCGGGCGCGCCGACACCGCCCGACTGGATCGAGATCAAGAGGCGGTCGTGCATATCGGCGTAGGCGATCTCCACCACATTGAGCGCGAAGTCCGCGTTGACCTCTTCCGCATAGCGTTCCGCCTGTTCGCGGAACCAGCGAGCGTGCGTGTTGACGAAGGTCCAGAGTTCAAGTTCTGCCGCATCCTGCGCCGCCACCGGCGCCAGCGCGCCGAAAACCAGCAGGCCGACGAGCAACAATAGCGCAACTTTCGATTTTCTCATGACATTCTCCTAACGGTATATTGAGTTGTTAAATGGTATTGAGCGGAATGCTCAAACCTAAGCAAGGATATGGACCCAAAAGCGGTATCCGTGAGTGGGGATTTTAGCAGAAGGCAAAGCGTCTCTGCAAACTTCGCTATCAGGGCAATCGCTTCAAATTTTTTTCACCACAGGTCGCGTAGACACTGACCGTCAAGACACGAAGAACACAAAGTTTAAGTTTTATTACAAGGCAAAACTCCTCTGAATCTGCGTAACGAGAGGGATAGTGGCTTGTCACTGAAGACCATTTGTAGAAAAAAGCGCGCAATTTTCATTTTGAATGACTTTTCTCAGTAAGCGCAAGTAAGTCATGCAACGAAATAAGCCGCGTGTAGGGGCGACACATCATGTCGCCCGTCGATGCGATGGCGCGGTTTCGGGCGACCAGGTTGGTCGCCCCTACGGGATTCGATCATTTTGTAGTTTTCTATATTTCATCAAATTATTCGCACGACTTACTTGCATTTACTGAGAGATGCGAAAATGCTAGTACTGGACAAGCCTTCTAGCGGCGTCTCTAGCCGTAGGTTCGCAAGGTGACGTCGACTTCGGCCGGACCTGAATAGGGACGGATCCAGTCGGCTTTGATGTCCATGCCAAAGCCGGGCGCGTCGTTGGGTATCAGCTGGCCGTCGGCTGGCATCGCCATGCCCGGGATGGGTCGCAGTTCCTCCAGCGGTATGCCCGGGTCGGTGCCCAGCCAGTACTCGGCGAAGGGCGATTCCGGCATAGCCAGCGAGAAATGCTGCCCGAAGGGCGAATTGCATCCGCCGTGCAAAATCGTGGGAATGCCAGTTGCTTCCGCGATGGTGTAAATCTTGAGCGCTTCGGTCAATCCGCCGCACCAACTGATATCCGGCTGCACGACATCGACGGCGCGGTTTTCGATCAGTTGACGGAAGGCGTGGCGCCCGTGATGATCTTCGCCGGTGGCGATGGGCATCCAGGGCAGGGCGCGTTTTAGGGCGATGTGGCCTTCCAGGTCGGGCGGAATCAGGGGCTCTTCCATCCAGCGCAGATGATAGGGGCGCAGCCGCTCAGCCATTTGCACGGCGAAGGTCAGGTTGTAAGCCATGACCGGGTTGATCATCAGTTCGGCTTCGTCCCCGATTGTTTCGCGGGTGCTGGCGACCTTTTCTTCCATGAGGTTGAGCGCGGCGATGCCCATTTCGTAGTGCGCCTGATTGGTGAGCTTGAAGCGCCGGAAGCCAAGCTCCTGCGCCCAGTCGATATCGTCGCCGGTGGCATATAGCGGGATAGCGTCGCGGCTGGGTCCCCCGATAAGTCGGTAGACGGGTTGACGCAGCAATTTGCCCTTCAGATCCCAGAGCGCCAAATCGACGGCGCTGCGGGCGACGTCGGCATGGCCGGCGCTGCCGACGCGCTGAGTAGCGCGCCACATCAGGTCGTTCAGGTGCTCGATAGCGAAGGGATCGCGGCCGAGCAACAAGGGCGCGTAAATATCGTCGATGATGGCGGCGGTGGGTCGCCCAAAATAACTGCGTCCCAAGCCCCAAGTACCATCTTCCGCGGTCACCTGCGCCCAGACGGCGCCGCCTTGATTGCCGGGATAGGAGCCGGGCTGGCCGTAAAACTCGTCGCGATATTTGCTGATGGGCATGGCGACGGGAGTCGTCTTACTCCAGGAGGGGCGGCGCGCTTTGGTCTTGGGCGCGGGCTTTGGCAGATCGACATTGACCGCTCGAAGTTCCGTGATCTTCATGCTTTTACCTCAGAATTCTGTGCTGATAAAGAGATGGCTCAGCGCCGCCAGCGCCAGGTCAAGTTCGCGATGATCGGCTTCGTCCAGCGGGGGAAGACCCGGCTGACGCAGGGCGGCGCTGGTTAAGATGCCGCGGCGCAGCAGAATCTCTTTGACGAGCGGCAGGCGCAATTGCTGCGTCAACAAGATCAGCGGCGCGATCTGGTTGAAGATATCGCGCGCATGGTCTTTTTCGCCGGCTTGCCAGGCGCGCCAGATCCGCACATGGATGTCGACGATCTCCACCGCTGGCATGAAGCCAGTCGCGCCGCGATCAAGCTCCGACATCATCCAGCGACAGAATCCGCCGCCGAATATGCCCCAACAACCGGGAATCCGCGCCGCGACAAGTTCGCTGATGTGATGGGCGCTGGGGTCCATTTCTTCTTTGATGTAGTTGATATTGTTTACCTCGGCGAGCAGGCGCTTGAGAAAGTCGACATTCATGCCCGGTCCCAGGGGCGCGTGCTGGATGATAACGGGGATCTGGGCCGCCTCGGCTATCCGCTTGAAATAAGCGAAGATTTGATCGGGAGCGGCGACGGCGACATAGGGGGGCATGGCGATGACGGCGTCGGCGCCGACATGCGCGGCGTGCGCGGCTTGCTCAACCGCAATCGCCGCCGAGGCGCCGGCGACGCCGGCGATGATCGGTATGCGTCCGGCGGCATGATTGACGATAAAGCTCACCAGATCGCGCCTTTCATTGTCGGAAAGGAACATGAACTCGCTGCCCAATACCGGGAAGACAAGCCCGTCCGCGCCGGCTCGTATGCAGAATTCGATCTGCCGTTCCATGCTCGGCAAATCAAAGTCGCCATCGTCGGCGAGCGCTGTTTGTAGCACCGGCAGAATACCGGCCAATCGATCAGTCATTTTGTTTTGGCTCCTCGCTTAAGCAGCGGACGATCCCCTTCAGCATGGCTGTCATTGATCAAAGACCGCTGAAGATACTTTATCGGCGTATTGCTCATCGTACAAAATACAGCGGGCGCGATGGTCCTTGTCTATGGTTATCTCCTTGGGCGAGACCTGGTCGCAGATACCGGGCTGAAAGCTGTCGCAGCGCGGATGGAACAGGCAGCCGGAAGGGCGATGCAGGGGATTGGGGATGGAGCCGGCGATTGATTGCAGTCGCTGCCCGCGCCCGGCGCCGGTCTGCGGTATCGAATTGAGCAAGGCTCGGGTATAGGGATGTTTTGGGTCCTCGAATAGCGTGATGACGTCGGTCGATTCCACCACTTCTCCCAGGTACATGACTTCGACGCGGTCGGCGAATTGCGAAACCACGCTCAAGTCGTGGGTGATGAAGAGAATCGCCATATTGAATTCGCGCTGCAGGTCATAGAGCAGGCGCAGGATTTGCGCTTGCGTCGTCACATCCAAGGCGGTAGTCGGCTCATCGGCGATCAGCAATTGCGGTCGGCAGGAGAGAGCCATGGCGATCATGGCGCGCTGCAGCATGCCGCCGCTCAATTGATGAGGATAGCGATGGATGATGCGCGACGGGCGCGGCATGCCAACCCGATTCAGAATGTCGAGGGTTTGCGCCGTCGCGCCGGCTTGGTCGACGCCTTGGTGCAAAATGATGGCTTCGTTGATTTGATTACCGATGGTGTGCACGGGACTGAAGGTGGCCATCGGTTCCTGGAAGATCATGGCGATGTCCGCGCCGCGGATAGCGCGGATCTCGGGACCTTTCTCCTCCAGCGCCGTTAAATCAATGTTGCGCTCGCCACGATAATAGTTGACCCGCCCCTCGACGATGCGACCCGGCGAGGGAACGATGCGCAGGATGGCACGAGCCATCACAGACTTGCCGCAGCCGCTCTCGCCAACGATGGCGACCGTCTCGCCCCGCCTGATCTCGAAGGAGACGTCGCGAACCGCCTCGATGAGGCCTTCATCGGTAGCAAAGTGCACCTTGAGATTCTTGACTTCGAGCAAGGGTTCCATAATCATCCCGGTCAGGCGGTCGCCGCCGGCTCCGACAGTCCGGAAAGATTCAGTTCGCCAGCGAAATGGCAGCGGGCATGGTGGCGGGGCGCGGTCGGCGTCATTGCCGGCGTCTCGTGGCGACAGCGATCCTCGGCGAAGCGACAGCGCGGGTGAAAGACGCAGCCGGAGGGCGTATTGGCGGGGTCGGCGACATCGCCTTCCAGCGGCACGGGAAGTTGTCGCAAGCGCGGATTCAATTGCGGGATAGCCGAGCGCAGGGCAGCGGTGTAGGGATGGTGCGGGTCATTGAAGATGGTGGCGGTATCGGCCGTTTCGACGATCTTGCCGACGTACATGACGGCGACGCGCTCGCAGATATAATCGACCACGCTGAGATCGTGGGCGATGAAGAGATAGCTGTAGCGGAACTCCGCTTGCAGGTCGCGCAGCAGGTTGAGGATCTGCGCCTGTACCGATACATCGAGCGCGGATACCGGTTCGTCGCAGATGATCAAACGCGGGTTGAGCGCCAGCGCGCGGGCAATGCCGATGCGTTGCCGCTGGCCGCCGCTGAAGGCGTGTGGATAGCGGGACATGTGCTCTGGCCGCAGGCCGACGGATTCCAGCAGATGCGCCACCCGATCTTCGAGTTCCTGGCCGCGGCAGATCTGATAGTTGCGCATGGGTTCGCCGATAATCTGGCGCAAGGTCATGCGCGGGTTCAAAGACGAAAAGGGGTCTTGAAAGATCATCTGGATATCACGGCGATAGGGCAGCATGTCCGGTTCGGGAATGCCCGCCAGGTCCACCGCGCTGCCACCCGCATCGTATAACAGGATTTGGCCGGCGGTCGGTTTGTAAGCGCGGACGATGCAGCGTGAGACGGTGGACTTGCCGCAGCCGCTTTCGCCGACCAGCCCCACGACTTCGCCTTCGCCGATGGTCAGGCTGACATCGTCAACGGCTTTGACAAAACCGACAGTCCGCCCCATGATGCCGCGCTTGATGGGAAAGTGCATCTTGAGGTTCTTGATTTCCAGCAGCGGTTTGGGCGTGGGCATGGTTCAGGTCGTTCCGTTTAGGCGTAGGGATCGGCGGCATCGCGCAAGCCATCGCCGACAAAGTTGAAAGCCAGCACTGTGATGATGATGGGCACTACCGGCAGCAGCAGCCAGGGCGTCAAAGCGATGGCGTTGAGATTCTGTGTGCCGTCGAGCAAGGTGCCCCAGCTGATGGTGGGCGGGCGCAGCCCCAATCCCAGAAAGCTGAGCGCAGTTTCGCTGAGAATCATGATCGGCAGCGCCAGGGTCAGCGCGGCGATGAGATGACTGATGAATGAAGGCACCATGTGCCGATAAATGATGCGGAAGCGCGGCGTGCCGATGGTGCGCGCCGCCAGGATAAAATCTTCGTTGCGCAGCGACATGAACTTGCCGCGGACGACGCGCGCCACCTCGGTCCAGCCGATGAAGGACAAGATGATCGTGATGCCGAAGTACATCTGCAGTTGGGTCAAGTTGCGGGGCAGGGCGGCGCTGAGCGTGAGCCACAGCGGGATAGTCGGGATAGAACGCAATACCTCAATCAGGCGTTGAATCGCGACATCCAGCCAGCCGCCATAGTAGCCCGAGACACCGCCGAGCAAGATGCCTAGTATCAAGCTCAGGAAGACGCCGACCAAGCCCACCGTAAGGGAGATTTGTCCGCCGTAGATGATGCGCGAGAGCATATCGCGGCCGAGCAGGTCCGTACCAAGGAGGAAGAGCGGCAGGTCCGGATTGTCCATGCCGATAAGGTGAATATCACTTTCGATAAAACCAAGAATCAAGTACGGGTCCCCGCGGACGAAAAAGCGCAGTTGGTATTGATCGTCGGCGCTGACGCGGTAGAACTTGCGCAGGGTCTTGGGATCGCGCTCGCCGACGTATCCGTAAACGATGGGCGGAAAATGGAAGCCGGTGTCATCAAAGAAGACCAGGGGCTGGGGCGGCGCCTGGGCGAATTGCGCGTCAACGCGGGCGGGATCGCGCGGGGCGAAGAAGCCGGCAAAGAGGGCGACAAAGTAGAAAAGCAGCAGGACAGCCAGGCTGATCATGGCGGCGCGGTGCCTGCGAAAGCGCCACCAGATCAACTGCCACTGCGAAGCGGTCAATTGGCGCTCGTCGGTCCTCTTCAGCGCTTCTTCGCTCATGGGTCGAGATCGTAACACAGTCTATCTGCTCCTCATTCGAGTCAATCGAGACGGATCCGCGGATCCACCAGCACCAGCAGGATATCGGAGACCAGGGTGCTCACAAGTGTGAACAGGCTCAGCATCAGCAAGAAACTCCCGGCCAGGAACATATCTTGTTGCAGCAGGGCGTCCAGCATGAGCGGTCCTGTGGTCGGCAAGCTGAGCACGACGGAAACGATGGTCGCGCCGGAGATCATCCCGGGCAAGATGGTCGCCAGCGAGCTAATGAAGGGATTCAGCGCGACGCGCACCGGGTACTTCCAGATCAGGCGGCGCTCGCGCAAGCCTTTGGCGCGGGCCGCTTCGACGTAGGGTTTGTTCAATTCATCCAGCAGGTTGGCGCGCATGGTGCGGATCAAACCGGCTGTTCCCGCTGTGCCCAGGACGACGATCGGCACCCACAAGTGCGACAGGAAGTCGATGAACTTCTCGATGCTCCAGGGGGCGTCGCGGAACTCGCTGGAAAACAAGCCGCCCATGGACACCCCGAATACCGAAAAGCCGATCCACATCAAGACCAGCGCCAGCAAGAAATTCGGGATCGCGAGCCCGATAAAGCCGAGAAAGCTGAAAAAATAATCGAAAAGCGAATACTGATTGGTGGCGGAATAGATGGCGATAGGGAAAGCCAGAGCCCAGGTGAACAGCAGCGAGCCGAGCGATATGGCCAGCGTCCAGCCCAGCCGGCTCCAGATGAGTTCGGAGACCGGTCGGTTCCAATTGAAGGAGCGTCCGAAATCGCCCTCGGTGACGATGTTGGTAATCCAACGCGTGTATTGCGACAGAAAGGGTTGATCCAGGGCATAACGCTCGCGCAGGAGGGCTTCGGTTTCCGCATCGACTGAGGAGCCGCTTTCCTGCATCCGGAGGATCAGCGTATCGAGATAATCGCCCGGCGGCAACTGGATCAAGAAAAACACCAGGATCGAGATGAAGAGCAGGGTCGGTATGAAGAGCAGGATACGGCGAAGAATAAAGCCCAGCATAAGGCAAATTACACTAGCCAGCTATGGATGCGCACGAGTGGAGAGTTCGGAAAGTGGTGAATATTGTGGTCATTATCCTATTCCAAGTTCAGTACAGAGAAATTCACCACAGAGGTCGCGTAGACACTGACCTCCGGCACAGAGCACACAGAGAAAAACAGTAGATTTGTGACCTTGGTAGTACCGAGAAAGTAATGAGAATCTGAAAAAGCGACGAGGTGTAGGGGCGTTTCGCTGAAACGCCCGAAAACAGTTAGTGAAGAAACGGGCGGCACAGCGTGCCGCCCCTACAGCACACCCATTTTTTCGCACGACTAACTTGGAACTACTTTGGTATCTCAATGGTGACAATATTGCAATATCCACAGAATTCACCACTCCCAGAGTCCGCGTGGGGGATTCAAAACCCACGCGGACTCGTCGTGATGGTCTATTCAGCGAAGTACCATTGCTCGGGATGATGCGGTCCCCAAACCCAGAATTCGACGCTGACGATGTCCTCCGGTCCCGGGACGTTGCGCAGATCCTTGTCGAAGACGATGGGCCGCGGCATCAAGCCTACGGTGCCGATCACCCAGAGGTTTTCGGCATTGGTGCGCATGATTTCCTTGCCGAGCTCCAGATAGCGCTCGGTGCCGCGCGGCACCTGCATCCATTCGTCCACGGCTTGGTAAAGACGTTGTACCTCCGCGGGCGGTTCATCGCCCTGTTCCCCGCCGGATTCGTACCATTGGTACCAGCGCAGACCGCCGATGGGCGTTGTCGGCCAGTGGAAGGGCGGGCGATAGCGAATCGGCGCGTTGTTGCGGCTGAAGACCTCGGAAGAACCGCCGATGGCCCAGGAGCCCATATCGATGTCATTGGCGCGCAGACGTTCGCGGAAGAGCGTGCCGTCAATGGGATCCAGCAAGAGATCGACGCCGACCTCGGCCCAGTAGGCTTTGATCAGCTCAACCAGCTCCGTCCGCCAGGGACCGCTGCCGAAGGGCGCGCTGAAGGTGATCTGGAGCGGCGCGCCATCTGAGCGCATGCGCCAACCGTCGTCGCCGCGCTCCAAGCCCATCTCGTCCAGCAAGGCGTTGGCGCCATCGACATCGTATTCAATGGCGTTCTCGTCGATGCCCTCCTCGTAGAATGTGGCGGATGGATCGAAAATCGGCTGCCGCGGCTTGCCCTGGCCGAGGAAGACCAATTCTTGTACCTCGGCGCGGTTGATGGCGATGGAGAGCGCCCGGCGGAAGCGGATATCGTTGAAGATCTCGCGCAGGACCGGATCATTGTGCGTGAAGTTGAGGACCATGCCGAACTCCGACGCCCGCAGATCGGGGTGCAAGTTCACCACATAGCCATTGGCCTCGGCGTTTTCCGCCAGCAGCGGAAACTCGGATATGTTACGTCCAAAGCCGGCGTGCGTGATGTCACCGGATACGATCCTGGCTACCATCACCTCGGTGCTGGGCGCGGTGAGCCGCAGGAAGTAGTCGGCATAGGGCAACTGATTGCCTTCGGGATCGACCACGTGATAGTAGGGATTCCGGACGAAGGTATAGTTGTTTTCCGAATCGGTGCTCTCGTAGATCCAGGCGCTCAGCACCGGCAAGTCGGGATCTTGGACCGAGAAGTAGGGATCGGCCGCGGTCCCGCCCAGCAGCTTGGCTTCGAAGAGTTCGTGCCAGAAATCGTAGCCCGCTGCCTGCGCCAGGTCATTCGCGTTCTCGTTGTAATCAATGTGGAACTGGCTCAAGTAGTGCGCCGGCAAGAAGGGACGGAAATCGGTGATGGTATCCAAAACGCGCACGAAAGGTTCGGGATAGTGGAAGACGAAATTGTAGTCATCGATGACTTCCAGATCGGCGTGCTGGCCGCTGGCTAGGATACCGTTGTCGGTATTTGCCAGGAAGACATCGTCGTTCTTGACTACGGCGTCATACCAGAATTGCACGTCCGCGGTCGTGAGGGGCGCGCCATCGGACCAGCGATGCCCTTCGCGCAGTTTCACGGTGAAGGTGAGGGCGTCGTCGCTGAGGGCGTAGGATTCCACGATATCGGGCACGATGTTGAAGTTGAAGTCGAATTGCGCGACATTGGCGTTCAAGACCGAGCAGGTTTCCGGATCGCAAGCGACTTCGTCGCTCCAGATGCCAACGATCGTTCCGCCATAGACGCCTATGTTATTGCGAGCCTCTTGCACATAGGGCTGGGCGGGCAAGCGCTCGTCGACCGGGGGCAATTCGCCGGCGGCGACCTGTTCCGCCAGCATCGGCGCTTCGGCATAGCCGGACTGCGCAAGGAGCGCGCCGCCGGTTATGCAGATGGCGAAGGCAAATACCAGCAATATGAGAAGCAGTCTTTTCATGATCTTTTCCTCCCTTTTGACTCTTAAGCAGCGATTCAATTTGACTTGCGTTGCTTGTTTATCAAGTTTGCCATCCTCCTTCCCCGTAAAGAAAGTTGCCAGTTCCCGCTGTTAAGCGGTTTCCCTTAAGAGAAGTTTTGCCGGTATATCCAATGTGCGGCCCTCGATAGGCGCGTCCTGCTCCAGGCGCGTCAGCATCAGTTGAGCCGCGACAGGCAGGCTCCAGGATTCAGGTCCGATGGTCGTCAATTGCGGGGTGGTTATCGCCGTCTCCGATGTATTGCCGAAACCGATGATGGCAACTTGCTCGGGAATCTGTAAATTGTGATCTTTGACAGCGTTGAGGGCGCCTTCCGCAGTTCGGTCCGTGATCGCCAATACCGCTGTCGGCGGATCATGCAGAGCCAGCAGCGATGCCATGGCCTCGTAGGCGGAGCGCCCGTCCGGCACCCGATTGCGCTGCAAGGCGGGATCAATTTCCACGCCGTTGCGCCGCATGACGCGCAAGTAAGTTTCCACGCGATCCACATGGTTGAGATTGCTCTCGTCCCAGATAATCGCAAACCGCGAGTGACCTTTGCGGAGCAGGCGCTGCACCGCCGCCTCTTGCGATTCCGAGGCGTCGGAGCGGATCACATCGAATCCATGCGAATTGATCTTGCGGCTTGTCAGCATTGAGCCGGCCACAACTGCGATGCCCAAGGCAGACAGTTCGTTGAAGTGGCTTTCGTCCAGGTAAAAGTTGCTGAAGAAAATGACGCCATCGGC
>DAOULD010000065.1:0-9451 GCA_034420635.1 Anaerolineae bacterium
CTAAAGAAATCGTTGGGCGAAACTCAAAGTCGCTCAGGCAAAAGGGGCGAAAATAATGGGCGATTCACAGAATCGCCCCTACATTGCCTCCTTTTGGGCAGGCAAGCAGTTAAGTCTCGGTGTTCTCGGTGTCCTCGGTGGTTAAAAAAATCTAGTGCGATTGCTCTGCGCTAGGCGCAACACATTGGCGCGATATCTCCGACGCCGCGATCGGCGCCCGCATTTAGACGATGCCAATAACCAGAAGATAGAGGAAGACCCAGGTTGTCACCCAAAGCAGGGCGTCTATGCGATCCAGAACCCCGCCGTGCCCGGGGAATAGATTTAATCCTTCAACGAAACTGTCTTTAACGCGGAAAAACCGCTTCAGCGCCGACTCGAACAAATCGCCGCTTAAGGCAATGAAGGGACCGACAACGATCATCGGGATCAAGACCGGCTCAAATGCGCTGGCAACGATCAGGATTCCAAATGCCGGGATCCAGGCTCCGAGGATGCCGCCGATGGCGCCCTCGACCGTCTTGTTGGGGGAAATCAGCGGCGCCAGCTTGGTTTTGCCGAAAAACCGCCCGACGACATAGGCGAAACTATCGGTGCCCCAGGTAATGGCAAAGACCACAAACAGCCACATCAAGCCGTCCGGTTGAATGTTTCGCAGACTGAGCAAGAATGCTGTCGGAAAGGAAATATAGATGATGCCGCATAATGTCGTGCCGACTTGGGCCAGCGCTAGTACGAAGTCAGTTGGCCGGCGAGATATCTCGAGAAGAAGCGTCAGGACGATGCAGGCGGCTAGCGCAATCTGCCACAGCCAATCGTGGCTAAAATAGAAACCCAGCGCGATTGCGATACCGGTAGGGATGCCAGTCAAGGAACTGCCTTGCATCCTGGTGTCCTTTTCCATGACGTAGAATTCCAGCATGCCGATGCACATGACTGGCAATGTAAAAAACAGGAAGATCAATCCACCAAAAAGGGAGGCCGCGACCGCTAGCGGGAGGAAGACACTTGCCGTGATGATTCGCAAGCGCAAATTCGCGGCTTGCGCTGTATTGACAGCAGTCCTGTCACTCATGATGACAAAACTCTCAACGAGCCAAACGTGATGGTAAATTCTGAGTTTATTGTAGCATTTGTTGTCAAGATTTTGACGTTGAATGCCTATTCTTTTGTAGGTATTCGCTAACTTGCGCGCGCATGCCAATAATTCGCTGCCGTATCGCCAGAGTTGGTAGCAGTTAACGCATGGCATATAATCTGGTGGGCTGCGCGAACAGCATTCAACGTGACTGGCAAGTCCAAATTGAAGGCGGCAGCCACTGTGTGATGGCGAAACTAATGTCTGAAGATCTTATCGGCAAGGCGGTCAATGGGTACGAGATCTTGCGCCAGGTCGGGTATGGCGGCATGGCCACGGTATTCCTGGCGCGTCAGCAATCCATGAACCGCAATGTGGCGCTCAAGTTTCTGCCGAGCAACTTCATCCAGGACGATACTTATTTGCAGCGATTCGAGCGCGAAGTCAAAATTGTCGCGCAATTGGAACACCGCAATATCGTGCCTGTTTACGACTATGGCGAGCATGAGGGGCAGCCCTATATCGTCATGCGCTATATGTCGTCGGGATCGGTCGAAGACCTATTGACCCAAGGCAAAATCCCCATCACACGCGTTTTGGGCATTGCGGAGCAGATCGCCTCCGCGCTCGACTATGCCCACCAAAATGGCATACTGCATCGCGATCTCAAGCCCAGCAACATCTTGCTTGACGACGGCGGAGGCGCCTTCATCACTGATTTTGGCATCGCCCGTATCCTGGGCGAGAGCAGCAGCACGCTTACGACACAGGGCGTCGTCGGAACGCCCAGTTATATGTCCCCGGAACAGGCGCGTGGCGAGGGCCTCGACGGCCGCAGCGACATATATTCGCTGGGCGTCATGCTCTTCGAGATGATCTGCGGGCGCCGGCCTTTTGAGAATGACACGCCCTATGGCATCGTGGTGATGCATGTAACGACGCCACCGCCGTCGCTGCGCGATATTGAAACCTCCGTTTCGGCCGCGGTTGACAAGGTCATACTGCGCGCCCTGAGCAAACAAGCTGATCAGCGACCGACTACCGCGAGCGCGCTGGCTGCCGCCTTGCGCAAGGCGGTAGATCACCCGCAGAACATAACAGACACCGAACCAAGCATGCCGCCAATCGACGACCCGGCGTCGATGCCAGGTCTGGCGCCTGACGTTGCCAGACAGTTGCCGGAAGGCTTGTCCAACGGGCCGGCGGAAGCAGCGGAGGCGCCGCCCTTGAATCGCGCGGCCTTTGCGGAACAGGCGTGGCGAAGACCTGGACCCGCGGGCATGTTGAAGGGCATGCTGGCGGGCGGCGCTGTCGGATGCGCGCTGTTGGGGCTTCTGCTGGGACTGGGCGTCTTGCTGCTCGCGGCTATGTCTGGCGGCTTTGGAACCGTCGAAGAAGAGAGCCCGGCGCCCGCGCCCGTTCGGGTCATCACAGCGACCCTGGAGCAGGCGGCGGCTGACAAGCCGACAGCGACCGCCGCTTTTGATTCTGCGCTGGATCGCGCCGGGCAAACTCGGGAGGCATGGAACGCGGCGGCTGCGGCCACAATCGAAGCGGATTCGCTCGCTCGCGCGCAACTCCCGCCCACTTCCGCGCAGCTTGACCAACCGATCGGCGCGCCAAACAGGTTTCGCTTAAACGCTGCGCTGGACGATGTCACCGGCAGGCTCGTATATTTCGGCAAGCGTCTGGCAGAAAATGATGACGAAACGTCCTTCGAGATCGTGGCGAAGGACCTGGAGTCCTGGCAAGATATGTATCTGACCTTGGACATCGCGGACAGCACTTATCCGCAGCCTTCGCCAGACGGGCGCTGGATCGCTTTTCAGTCGGACAGGGATGGCGACTTCGAGATATTTGTGGCGAACGTTTTAGGCGGCCAGTTGCGCCAGGTCACCCGCAATTCCGTCTGGGATCGTTTACCAGCCTGGTCGCCGGACAGCGAATGGATCGTTTATTCGTCGGATGTCCGCGGCGATCAAACCTTCGACCTGTACCGGGCGCGCCCGGACGGCAGCGACGAAGAACTTGTCTATAGCGATGGTCAACGAAACAGCCATGCGCGCTTCAGCCCGGACGGCGAATTGCTCGTGTTCACTTCGGGGGCAGGCGTCCGAGACGCCACAACCTGGGAGATTCGACTCCTGGACCTGCGCAGTAACGAAAGCCGTCTTCTCACCGAAAACGAAAACCGTGACGCCTCCCCCACATTCAGCCCGGACGGCAAACGCATCTTGTACGTGTCTGCCGTCGGCGGCAGCCGCGTTGTCGCGAGCATGACCGTTGACGGGGGAGAGCGTGAGTTGCTGTATACGGGACCCGGAGCCGCCTGGTCCGCGAATTATAGCCCCGACGGCAGATTCATCGTCGTGACAGCAACTTACGACGGCGAAGATCAGCTGTTCTTGATGACCGCTGACGGCGGCAACCTGCAGCAAATCACTGACTCGGGCGCCGCCTTCGCGTCCTGGATTCCTCCCCTCGCGCGGCGATGACAATTCAGAAAGACCTGGCAGGCTTTAGGTCGCATAGAAGCGGCGCCTCCGACTAGCCGCGCCATCATCAATGGGATTCAATATACTTACGTTGACGCGTAATTGACGATATAATGTTACCATTCGGTGACATCCGTAACGCGCTGATCGTGAGGTAACGGGCATTAAACGAACAGCCGCCCGGCGCGTAACCGGCGAATTTGGGCTGCGCGCTCACAGAAAATAACAAGCTCTCTCCTTGCGCGAGCAAGAGGGTTTGTCATAAAAGAGATCGGTTAGGCTAAAACGATTCTTGCGGACTCCCGTTGCGAATCTCGATATGCAAACTGTCGAAGGAGATAATTGTTATTTGTGATTGGCTCAACGAAACGGAAAGTGTTCTATGTTTGACGAAATAGTGGATGAAGCGACCCAAAAAATGAAATCGACCTTGTCGGTTTTCCGCGAAGAATTGAGCAAGATGCGCAGCGGCCGCGCGAGTACGGCATTGGTTGATCGTATGATGGTCGAATACTACGGGCAAGACACCGAACTGCGACAATTAGCGAGCATTTCAACGCCGGAGGCGATGCTGATCTTGATCCGCCCCTATGACAAGTCGGCAGTCAAGAGCATCGAGAAAGCGATACAAATGTCGGATATCGGGGTTAATCCCAACGTCGATGGCGAAAATATCCGGCTCAATATGCCCGCGCTCACGATGGAGCGTCGCAAGGAATTGGTGAAGTTCCTCAATCGTCGAATGGAAGACACGCGCGTTGCCATCCGCAATATCCGGCGTTCGGCCAATAGTGATCTGCAGGATTTTGAGAAAGAAAAGTTGATATCGGAAGACGAACGCAAACGCGGTGAGGTCGAAGTTCAGAAGTTGACTGATTCCTTTATCAAACAGATCGATCAGCTTGGCGCGGATAAAGAAAAAGATATCATGGAGGTCTAAAGCTTGTGGATGCCGTCAATTGAACGCGATGGCGCTGCGGCTGCGGGAATAAGGAATCGTTGCGGCAAAGGTGTAAACAAATAGAATGGCAGGCTGAGCGACTGCTAGAACAAAGGGAAGCCAGATACGTTTCATGGTTGTACTCACGAGCGAAGAACTGCAGACGAAATTCGAATTGCCCGAACTGGTCAAAGTGCCGGCGCACGTGGCGATCATCATGGATGGCAACGGACGTTGGGCAAAGCAGCGTGGATTGCCGCGTTCGGAAGGGCACCGCCAGGGAACCGAAAACTTGCGCCGCATCATCCGCGCGGCGGTAGAATTCGGCGTCAAGATCATGACCATATATGCCTTTTCAACGGAGAATTGGTCGCGTCCGCGCCGCGAAGTCAGGTTGTTGATGCGTATCCTGGAAATGGTGATCGACCGCGAATTGCGCGAGTTGCGCGAAGAGGGCGTTCAGATCCGGCACATTGGCGAGTTGCAGGGCATTGAACCACGGCTGGCGCGCAAAGTCGTCGACGCCTGTCATTACACCCGCGACAATAAACGGTTGATCCTCAACGTCGCCTTTAACTATGGCGGCCGCGATGAAATTGTCCACGCGGTTCAGAATATCGTCCGTGATGGCATCGCCGCGGAGCGCATCACCGAGCAAACGATCAGCGACTATATATATACCAGCGACTTGCCTGATCCAGATCTTATAATTCGAACCAGCGGCGAATTTCGTTTGAGCAACTTTCTCATCTGGCAGGGCGCTTATAGCGAGATTTATACGACGCCGACTTATTGGCCAGACTTTGACCGGCATCATTTTCATGCGGCTTTGCTGGAATATGGCCGGCGTCAGCGTCGTTTTGGCAAGACTGACGAGCAGATTGAATCTGAATTCGGTGATTCCCTTGATAGATACAGGTGAGGCGAGCCTTGCAATATAAACGACTCGGGCGCACAGAGTTGAAGTTGCCCATCGTTGGATTGGGAACGGCGTTTACCGGCATACCCACGCCGCGTCAGACGCTGAATGAATACCTCCAGGGCGCCAATCAGGTTGACCAAGAGCTTGGCGTCAAGACGCTGGTCGATGCCCTTGATGCTGGTTACCGATTCATCGATACCGCAGTGCTTTACGGTCGCACGTTAAGCGAGACGATGATCGGCGAGGCGCTGCGCCAGCGGCCGCGATTGCGTGATGAGGTTATTGTTACCACGAAAGCAGGACGGACTTACGAGGGCTTCGACTTCAGCTTCGACGGCATTCTCAAGAGCGTCTACGCGAGCCTCGAGCGCATGGGTCTGGATCGAATGGAGCTGGTCTACATACACGATCCGATGGACTTTCCCATGGAGGACATCGTATCCGATCGCGGCGCGTTGGGCGCGTTGCGTCACTTGCAAGATCAAGGCGTAATCAGGTTTGTCGGGACGGCGGCAAATGATCCCGCTACCAACCTGCCATACATTAGCAGCGGTGAATTCGACGCCGCGGTCATCGCCGATTCCTGGAGCTTGATCAACTTGACAGCCGAACGCGGCATTTTTGACGCGGCTCAAAGGCATGATGTTGGATTGGTCGTGGCTACCGCGCTGGAGCGGGGCTTACTGGTAACCGGTCCCGTAGCAGGCGCGGAGTACCTCAATCGCTATTTCTCGCCGGAATGCCTCGATCAGGTCCGCAAGATCCAGCGTTTGTGCGAGCGCTATGCCATCCCAATGATCGCAGCCGCATTGCAATGGTGCGCGAGGCATCCCCAAGTTACATCCACGATTCCAGGAGCGCGCGTATCGGAAGAAGCGTCATCGAGCTTCGCGGCTGCGCAGATCGACATCCCCGACGCCTTTTGGCCCGAGCTTGAATCGCTGGTCAAACACTTCGACACCGTGACCGGCAATTAGCGGGCGCGGGCTATCAGGATAGCGCCTGCTCCAATTCCCGCGCGCGCCTGATGTCGGCGAAGCCCATGCCCTGGCGCAGCAAGAGAAGAAACCCGAAAAGCGTCGTTGGCGCCCAAATCACGAGATGTACGACGACCGCGTAGCTTGCTGCAATTGCAGCGCTTGTGCCCAGGGCGATGAGTATCGTACTTACGACGAATTCGTAGATGCCAACTTGTCCGGGGGAAGCTGAAACAACGCCGGCCAGATTGACGACGCCGATGACGAGCAGCGCGACAGTAAAGCCATGGTCCAGTCCAAAGGCAAACATGACGATCCAATAGACGCCGGCTTCTATCGCCCAGGTGACATAACTGCTGATGACCGCGCCCAGCAGCAAGGTCGGCGTGCGCAAACCCGCCAAGCCAGAGGTCATGTCGTCGCCAACTTGATTGATCAAAGGCGCCAGTCGATCGGGAAGGATTCGACTGAGCGAGCCCATAAGACTGCGCAAAAGCGCTGGCTTGGCCGCGAGAAGAAAAAATACCGCGACAGCGCCGACAAAAAGCGGGGCCGCGATGCTGACGATTGCCCCGACCTCGGCCGACTGGATATCGATGAACAGCAGGCTAAACATGACAAAGGACAACATAACCACGCCATCAAAGGCGCGTTCTACCATGACTGTGGCGGTGGCGCTGGCAAGCGGCACGTCATGATTGCGCCGCAGCAAATAAATTCGTAGCGCCTCACCGGCGCGCAGGGGATAGAGGCCGTTGCCCATATAGCAGATGGCGACCAATTCCGCCAGGGAACGCAGTGGAATCAAGCGCGCCCCGCGCAACAGATATTGCCAACGCAAAGCGATGACAGCCAGGGCGAGAAAGTAAATTGGGACTGCCAGCAGCAGCAGTTCTATGTTGACCGCGCGCAAGCTGTCCCAGAACTGTTCCGCCTTTAGATCGCGAAAGGCGAGGTAGAGAAAGACGACGCTTATGATGATGCCGCTAGTCGTGGCGAGGCCTTTGCTGCCTTTCTTCATCGGCGTCCAATCTGTAGGTCGACCGGTCTAGAAACGCTGAACAATATCAAAGCCGCGACAGTCTTGAAAGACCTGGAGCCAGAACCGGGCAAGCCGTCGGGGCGGAAGCCGGTCCACATGGCAGGCTAATGCAGCTTAGGCAATGGAACGTCGTTTACTGATCCGCAAATTTTCGCCGTGCGTACCTATGCGAGCTCCCAATTGCTCAGATCAGCACCATTTCGCTGGCGTCTACCCGGCGCAGGATTTCTGAAGGGGCATTGTAGGGGAGGCCAAAGGTCTTGGCAACAGCCGGATGCGTAACCTGGCTGTCGAATGTATTGAGCCCTTTCAGTAGCGCGGCATTCCCCCGCAGAGCCGCGACAACTCCCTGATCCGCGATTTTCAAGGCGTAGGGCAAGGTGGCGTTCGACAGAGCCAGGCTCGAGGTGCGTGGTACCGCGCCTGGCATATTGGCAACGCCGTAGTGCAGGACGCCGTCCAAGACAAAGGTCGGCTGGCTATGCGTGGTTACGCGCGTGGTCTCGACGCAGCCGCCCTGGTCGACCGCCACGTCGACGATGATGCTGCCCGCGGGCATGGTCGGCAGCATGTCGCGGGTGACAAGCATAGGCGCGCGGGCGCCAGTGATCAGTACGGATCCAATTAGCGCGTCCGCGGTCTGGATCGCGGCGGCGATATTGCCGCTGTTGGAGTACAAGGTATTCAGGTTTCCATCCAGCACATCTTCGAGGTAACGCAGTCGATCCAGATTAATGTCCAACAGGGTGACGTTGGCGCCCATGCCCAGGGCGATTTTTGCCGCGTTGGCGCCGACGGTTCCCGCGCCCAGGATGACCACGCGCGCGGGAGCCACACCGGGCACGCCGCCCATCAACAAGCCGCGCCCGCCCTTGTGCCTTTCCAGGTAGTGCGAGACAACCTGCGCCGCCATGCGTCCCGCTACTTCACTCATCGGTTCCAAGAGCGGCAAACGCTGCGAGGCGTCTTCGACGGTTTCATAGGCGAGTCCTGTCACGCCGCTTTGCAACATGGCATGCGTAAGCTCCGCTTCGGCGGCGAGATGGAGATATGTGAACAGAACCAGGTCCGGATGCAAGCGCGGATACTCGCTCGGCTGTGGTTCTTTCACTTTGATCACCATGTCCGCTTGCGCCCAAACTCTCGCGGCGGAATCGAGTATCGTCGCGCCGGCGTCAAAGTATTCGTCGTCAGTAAATCCGCTGCCCGCGCCGGCTTGAGATTCGACCAAAACCTGGTGTCCGCGCCTGACGAACTCGCGCACGCCGGCAGGCGGCAGAGACACACGGTGCTCGTCTGCCTTGATTTCCGTTGGGATTCCGATGTTCATGGACAGTCTCCTGTGGGATAGCACTATTCACATTGTACAGGATGTAGGAAAAATGTCCACTAATTTGATACAGATTGCCCAAAGCGCCTCCTATTTCTCTCTGAAGAGCGGGCAGTTTTCGACAGGCCGTTGATTGCTCGGGACGGGCGCTTTGCGAGGCGCAAATTGTCCTCAAATGCTGGGAAGATGCCCTCAAATGCTGGGAAGATGCCCTCATTTTGCCCCCTTTTTTGGCAACTGTATAGATACAGTATCTATACAGGGGAGGGGGGTAGGGGGGTACATTTTTAATTCACCACAGAGGCTCAGAGGGCACAGAGAGATTTTAACCACCGAGGGTCGCGTAGACACTGACCTACAACACCGAGATATTTTTTTCACCACAGGTCGCGTAGGGCGCGTAGACACAGCCCTTCGACACTGACCGTCAAGACACGAAGGGCACGAAGGTTTTTTGTTAGCCACAGAGGCACAGAGAGCACAGAGAGATTTTAACCACCGAGGGTCGCGTAGACACTGACCTACAACACCGAGACATTTTTTTCACCACAGGTCGCGTAGGTCGCGTAGACACTGACCGCCGACACAGCCCTTCGACACTGACCGCCAACACCGCAGGTCGCTCGCTCGTACACGTTTCGACGTGAGTGTAGATGTTGATTTCGGG